>DATCCF010000325.1:0-10093 GCA_036511435.1 Terriglobales bacterium
GCGCCTGTTCCGCCGGCTCAAAGGCTTTCGTCGCATCTTCTCGCGCTTCGACAAACTCGACCTGGTCTTTCTCGGCTTCCTCCACTTTGCTCTTATCGTCGAAGCGCTCAGGTATCTAAGTAGTGTTAACACGCCCTAGGCCGCAAAGATGAAGCCACGACCGCGCGCAACAAATCCCTGGGAATCGCCAATGCGCAGCAGTTGTATGGCTATGGCCGCCAGCTCCAACGCGAGAAGCGGCAGGACAAAGCGTTTGCGCTCTTTCTCTCGACTGCGAAGAAGTATCCCGATTTTTGGCTTTCGCACGCCGGTTTGGCCCGGGTCTACAGCGGAAAAGGTGATTTCGACAATGCAACCAAGCAAATGGAAATGGCTCTGGCCGGCGCGCCCGACCAGGCAAAGACCGGAGTGCAGGGCTTAATCAAGCGGCTGCAAGCGAAGCAAGACATCAACCAATAAACCGGGACTGGCGCGCGTTGCCGTTGTCCTTGTCACACCTCAGCGCGATGGCAGTGGGTCAGATCGAAGCTGGCCCACAACTGAGGCCCCCGTTCCGGCTCATCTTGTATTGGAAAAGACTCCTGATTGTTTCCCGCCTTCTCCGGCGTTATAGTTAAGGGTTTGCTTAACCCATCCGGAGTTTCCTGTACCGGACAATAACTGACGCGGGTCCCGCGTTCGGAGTAATCATGACTAAACGTTTGGTTCTGCTGCTGTGCCTACTTCCGCTCGGCTTGGGCAGCTTCGCCTGCGCCGACGAAGGCATGTGGTTGTTTAACGCTTTTCCTAAGGACAAAGTCCAGGCCAAATACGGCTTTGCCCCCGACCAGGCCTGGCTTGACCACGTGCGGCTTTCTTCCGCTCGCGCTCCCAACGGCTCGTCCTCTTTCGTATCTTCCGACGGACTAATCTTCACCAATCATCACATCGCACAGGAGTGCATCCACGATCTTTCCACCAACGGCAAGGACTACATGAAGAACGGGTTCTACGCCCCGACAAGAGCGGAGGAGCCGAAGTGTCCCGGCGTGGAATTCGTCGTCCTGGAAGACATTCAGGACGTCACTGCCAAGGTGAATGCCGCGGTCAAGCCCGGCATGTCAACCGCCGATGCCGGCAAGGCCCAGCGCGAAGAAATGTCGTCGCTGGAAAAGGAGTGCTCAACCGGCGGCATGCGGTGCGATGCGGTCACCTTGTATTCGGGCGCCATGTACAACCTCTACAAGTACAAGAAGTACGACGATATTCGGCTGGTGTTCGCACCCGAATTCGATATGGCGTTCTTCGGCGGCGATCCCGACAACTTTGAATACCCTCGTTACGATCTCGATATTTCGTTCTTCCGTGCGTACGAGAAGGGCGAGCCTGCCAAGATCCACGACTACCTGAAGTGGTCGCCGGAAGGCGTGAAGGACGGGGACCTGGTCTTTGTCTCCGGTCACCCTGGCCGCACTGGCCGTTTGCTTACGGTGGACCAGCTCAGCTTCCTGCGCGATTACCAATACCCTATGCAGCTCAAGTCCTATTCGCGGCGCGTTGCCATGTTGCAAAAGTTTAGCGCAGTGTCGAATGAGAATGCGCGCGAAGCCGAAAGTGACCTGTTCGGGCTGCAAAACGCCTTTAAGGCCATCACTGGCTATCAGGGCGGATTGCTCGATAAGGACTTGATGGCCAAGAAAGCAGGGGAAGAGAAAAGCTTGCACAACTTTGTCAATTCCAATCCCAAGCTCAAGGCCGAATTCGGCGACCCCTGGGTTGAGATTGCCAAGGCGGTTGACGTCCAGAAGCAGATTTACAAGCCCTTGGGCTATCTGGATAACCTGGGTGGCTTTCGCGGCGATCTTGCCCGCGATGCCCGCGACATTGTGCGCGCCGCCAAGGAAAAGCAGAAGCCAAGCAACCAGAGGATCCGCGGTTTTCAGGACTCTGCTTTACCCACGCTGGAGCAGCGGTTGTTCTCCACCGCGCCTATTTACAAATCGCTGGAGCAGGTCGTGCTCGCCGAGAGCCTCGCCGAAATGCAGGATGTCCTCGGCGCGGACAATGCCGACGTGAAGAAGGCGCTGGCAGGTAAGACTCCAGACGAGCGCGCCAAGGAGCTTATCGACGGAACCAAGCTCGACGACGTCGCCGTCCGCAAGCAACTCTACGAAGGTGGCGAGGCTGCTGTGGAAGCCAGCAACGATCCCTTGATCGTGCTGATGCGCCAAATCGAGCCGGATGCGCTCGCCGTCCACCAGCGCGATGAAGATGAAGTGCAATCGGTGCTGCGCCGCGATGGCGGTTACATCGGCAAGGCCCTGTTCGCCAAGGAAGGGCTCAGCGTTCCTCCTGACGCGACCTTCACCTTGCGCCTCAGCTATGGCGCCGTGGAAGGCTACAAGCTGAACGGCAAGAACGTGCCGTGGTTTACCACCATGGGCGGTGCTTACAAGCATGCCGCCAAGCACGGCAGCAAGCCTCCCTATCAGCTTCCGGAGAGCTGGCTGAAGGCGAAAACGTCGATCGACCTCAACACCCCGTTCGATACGGTTTCCACCCCCGATATTATCGGCGGTAACTCCGGCAGTCCGGTAATTAACAGGAACGCCGAAGTGGTCGGGATCATCTTCGACGGCAACATCGAGTCACTGCCGTGGAACTTCGAGTACAGTGACAAGGTGGCACGCTCGGTCGAAGTGGACTCGCGCGCAATTATCGAGTCGCTCCGAAACATCTACCACGCCGACGGGCTGGCTAAGGAACTTACCGGCACCGAAGGTGGGGCCATGAAACCGAATCCACAGAACAAGATGCGGAAGCCGGTCAAAAAGTAGCAATAAACTGGCGTATCATCAGCAAGGAAAGGCGCGGCCCACGTCGCGCCTTTCTTATGGGCGGCCTCCTCCTTTTACTGCTGCATGTCCCGCTTCCAATCCTGCGACCGTAGCTTCTCCGGAACATCCAATGTGTTAGCCTTCTATGTGGGTGGAGTGTGCTTGATGGGCCTCTGCAGGCTCATCGAATCTAACGTCTAAGCAGGTCCCTTTCAAGGAACACAGCGTTGATCAACAAGCTTATCGCCAAGGTTTTCGGCACCAGCAATGAACGGGAACTCAAGCGGATTATGCCGCAGGTGGAGAGCATCAATGCGCTTGAGCCTGAGACGAAGCAGCTCAGCGACGAGCAACTCTGTGCCAAAACAGAGGAGTTCCGGCAGCGCATCCGCGAGCGCGTGGATGCGGTCGAGGACCCCGACGAGAAGGACCGCGAGCTGAAGCAGGCGCTGGATGAGGTTCTTCCCGAGGCGTTCGCGGTGGCACGCGAGGCGGGTTGGCGGGTGCTGAAGATGCGGCACTTCGATGTGCAGTTGGTCGGCGGCGTTGTGCTGCACCAAGGCAAGATTGCCGAAATGAAAACCGGCGAAGGTAAAACGCTGGTTGCGACTTTGCCGGTCTACCTCAATGCGCTTTCCGGACGCGGCGTCCACGTGGTCACGGTCAACGACTACCTGGCCAAGCGCGACTCGGAGTGGATGGGCAAACTCTACACCTTCCTCGGCTTGACGGTCGGCGTTATCGTGCACGACCTCGACGATCGCGAGCGGCGCGAGGCCTATGCCGCCGCTGTTACCTACGGCACCAACAACGAGTTCGGCTTCGACTACCTGCGCGACAACATGAAGTTTGACCTGAACGACTGCGTGCAGCGCGGGCACAACTATTCCATCGTTGACGAAGTGGACTCGATCCTGATCGACGAAGCGCGTACGCCGCTCATCATCAGCGGCCAGAGCGAGGAGTCCACCGACAAGTATTACCGTGTGAACCGCATCATTCCTCAACTGGAGCAGGGTGAAGAGATCGACAGGGGTCTCGGAGAAGACAAAGTCCTTACCGGCGATTACGTGGTGGACGAAAAGCACCGCACCATTACCGTTACCGACATCGGCTGGGAAAAGGTGGAGCGCCTTCTGGGCATCGGCAACATCGCCGACCCCGAGAACTGGGACCTGAAGCACCACGTGGATACTGCCATTAAGGCGCGCTCACTCTATCGCCGCGACGTCGAGTACGTAGTCAAGGACGGGGAAGTGCTCATCGTGGATGAGTTCACCGGACGCCTAATGCCCGGCCGCCGCTGGTCCGATGGATTGCACCAGGCAGTGGAAGCCAAGGAAGGCGTGAAGATCGAGCGGGAAAATCAGACGCTCGCCACCGTTACCTTCCAGAATTACTTCCGCATGTACAAGAAGCTGGCCGGCATGACCGGTACGGCGGAAACGGAAGCGGCCGAGTTCGACAAGATCTACAAACTCGAAGTGGTGGTCATTCCGACGAACAAGGTTTTGCGACGCGTTGAGAACTCCGACGTCGTGTACCGCACCGAAAAGGAAAAGTTCTTCGCCTCATCCGACGAGATTCAGAAGATCGCCGAAAAAGGGCAGCCTGTTCTGGTGGGCACGACGTCAGTTGAGAAGTCAGAGCGTCTGTCGGATCTCCTAAAGAAGAAGGGCATCAAGCATGTGGTGCTGAACGCCAAGTACCACGAGAAGGAAGCCGAGATCGTTGCGCAGGCAGGACGCAAAGGCGCAATTACTATTTCCACCAACATGGCCGGCCGCGGCACCGACATTCTGCTGGGCGGCAATTCCGAGTTCATGGCCAAGCAGGAGTGCATCAAGAAGGGGCTGGCGCAGCCGCTCAAGGTTGTCGCGGGCGAAGTCACGGCCAAGCCTGACGATCCCAACCTCTCCTACTTCTACTACGGCGGCAACGAATATCAGGTTCCAACTGCGCAGTGGAACGAAAGCAACGCGCGTCACAAGGAAGTCACCGACGCCGAGCATGAGGACGTTATTTCCCTTGGCGGCCTGTTCATCTTCGGCACCGAACGCCACGAAGCGCGCCGTATCGACAATCAGTTGCGTGGACGCGCTGGCCGCCAGGGCGATCCGGGTGCATCGCGTTTCTACCTGTCGCTGGAAGATGACCTGATGCGCATCTTCGCCAAGGAGTGGGTGTCGAATCTGCTTCAGCGGCTGGGAATGGAAGAAGGCGTACCGATCGAATCGAGGCTGATCACGCGGCGTATTGAGGCTGCGCAGAAAGCGGTTGAGGGCCAGAACTTTGAAGCCCGCAAGCACCTGCTCGAGTACGACGATGTGATGAACAAACAGCGCCAGGCGGTTTACGGATTGCGCCGGCAACTGTTGGAAGGCATCGATCAAAAAGAGCTCATCCTCGAGGATTACGTTCGGGAGATTCTTGGCGGACTGCTTGACAAATACGCCGCGAAGGACACGCACGCCGAAGATTGGGACGTTAAGAGCCTGAAGAACCAGATCTTCACCCGCTATGGGGTGGACATCGCGGCCGAGGGCATCCAGGCAGAAGCTTTGAACCGCCAGGAACTGGGCGATGCCGTCTTCGACAAGCTGAAAGAGCGTTACGAGGCCAAGGAGAAGCTGATCGGGCCCGACGCCATGCGGCATCACGAGCGCATCATCATGTTGAGCGTGATCGACCAGCAGTGGAAAGACCACTTGCTTAGCATGGACCACCTGCGGGAAGGTATCGGCTTGCGCGGCTATGCCCAGCACGATCCACTGGTGGAATACAAGCGCGAGTCGTTCGACATGTTCGAAGCCATGATGGAGCGCTTCGAAGAAGAGACCGTCCGTTACTTGTACCTGATGCAAGTGATCGAAGCCCCGTCTCCAGCTCCGCAGCGTGCGATATCCGCGGGCGATTTCGACAGCAACGATCAGGCGATCGCTGCGTTCAGCACCGGTTCTCGGCGCAATCGCGCGACTACCTCGATGGACGACATGGAAGAAGCCTTCCAGCGCCGCAAACGCCGCGAGCTGGAACAGGCGCGCATGGCGGGTGCGGGCGAGGCGGGAACCGTGCAGCAAGTGGTCCGCGGAGAGAAGGTCGGGCGCAACGATCCCTGTCCGTGTGGTAGCGGGAAGAAATACAAGAAGTGCTGCGGGGCGTAGGAGCCGCTACTCGCCTTTCGCCCTTCGCTCTTCGCTCAATACGCTGAGCAGCGGGCTAATTCGAGCGAGCAGTGCCAGCCTTCCTTGTAGTCCCGATAAAGATTCCTTCCTTGGTTTCCGCTTTTGGTTTGCCATATCGGCAATAAGACCATTATTGCTTTGCGTTCGGGGCGCGACTCTGTTATTGTCCGCCCCAAATAGGGAGCTTTGTTTGGGGCGCGCGCTGGGCTTCGTATCGTGGCTCGCGTGCGGGAACAGGCTCACCGGTTCGACAATTCAGGGAGGTCATTATGGCATTCTGTGCGTCCTGCGGTACCCAAATGGCAGACAATGCGGCGTTCTGTCCCAACTGCGGGAGGGCCGCCGGTCAGGCGAGCGGCGCCGGTGCCTCTGCACCCCCGCCAACGCCGGCGCCGCCTGCCAGCTATGGCAGCACCGCCGCTCCAGCCACGCCGATGGCGGAAAACGTCGCTGGCATGCTTGCCTACTTCACCTTCATACCTGCCGTCATTTTTTTACTGGTCGAACCTTACAATCGCAACCGTTTCGTGCGTTTCCACGCTTTTCAGTCACTCTTCTTTCACGTTGCTGTTGTGGTTCTCGAAATTGCACTAATGATCTTGAGTGCCATTCTCCACATCATCCCCGTGATGGGAAGCCTAGTCGCGCTGGTGTTGTGGCCTCTAGTCTGGCTTGGAGTGTTCGGTCTATGGCTTTTGCTCGTCATCAAGGCCTACCAGCACCTAATGTTCAAGCTGCCGATCGTAGGAGACCTGGCGGAGAAACAGGCCGGGGCGTAGATATACTGTATCCGTACATTGGCGGGGCCGATGCGCCCGGCATTTAGGTCTTGCGCCCGCTGCGTGAAATCTGACAGCCCATATAGATGCCGGGTAGGCCCGCCTCAAACTTCCGCTTGCTTCACCTTTTCGAAAATTTCATTTCTATCTATTTTTTGTTTCGCGGAAGCGATATTCTGTGAGGCTTGTTCCGGACCACGTAAGCGAAAGGGTTTGTGAGGGTACGAGTCTTCTACCACGATAAGTGTTTCGATGGCGCTTGTTCGGCAGCGCTGTTTTCGCGTTTCTACCGCGAGCGCATCCGCGACGCGGAATTCGAATATGCGGGGCTGGTACATCGCGCTGGCGCTCTCTTCAACGAAGACGATTTCACCGGCGACGAGAACGCAATTGTCGATTTCAAATACTCGTCGTCGCCCCGTATCACCTGGTGGTTCGACCATCACCAGAGTGCCTTCCTGACGCCGGAAGATGCCTCCCATTTCGAGCAGGAGCTGAGCAATACCAAATTCTACGATCCCGATTTTCGCTCTTGCACAAAGTTCATCGCTGCTGTGGCCGCGCAAAGGTTTGGCTTCAATCCCGCGCCCGTGGCGGAGTTGATTGAGTGGGCTGACATCATTGATGGAGCGCTCTACAGCGATCCGCAGTCCGCAATCGAGATGAAGGAGCCAGCGATGAAGTTGACCATGGTGATCGAGTCGAACCAGGACCCGCAGTTCATCCCCACCTTGATTCCGATGCTGGCTTACAGGTCCCTGGATGAAATCGTGGCGGAGCCAATGATCGCCGGGCGCATCCCGGTGCTGACCGAGCGGCACCTCCGCTCCATCGACATTTTGCGCGAGCGTACCCAGTGCAAAGACGGTACCGTCTTCTTCGACGTAACCGATCATGAACTCGAGGGCTACAACAAATTCGTGCCCTATTACCTTCACCCCGATTGCGTTTACAGCGTGGGACTCAGCAAGAGCAGCTTCCGCACCAAGGTGTCAGTCGGTTCCAATCCGTGGTCGAAGATCGAGCCGGTGGAGAACCTGGCAAAGATTTGCGAGCGCTACGGCGGGGGCGGACACGCACGCGTAGGGGCGATCTCGTTTCCACCGGGGAAGCTGGAAGAGGCGCGCAGGGCGGCGAATGAGATCGTTGCGGAATTGAGGGCCAGCCACCGGAGGCATGCATAACATGATGGTGTCAACCCTGCGGAACGCTTTGGCCCAATTGAGGCTGGCCGCTCGCGCTATTGATGACACCGGCATCGCGGCTCTTAACCGAGAAGCTACAGAATATTCACATCTTGTTGACAACTGCGAAAATATTCACTCGTAACGTTTTCAGCAGAACGCCACGGGCGGATGGGGATTCGACAAACACATCTGTCGGGGCAATGCAGACGAGTTTGGCCATCCGCCCAGGTCTGTTGCAGTCGGAGGTGATGATCCCCAGCCGGCACGACGAGCTGGGGATTTTTGCGCTAATCATCGATGATCCCCTAGGCAGCAGTTCTTACCGTCATCTCCTTTCGAAGGACAGCCCAAAATTTCTCGTAGTAAAATACGCCAATCCTCGGGAGCGCATGCTGCTGGCATAGGCATTGAATCCGGCGGCACGAATGCGACATCCATGCACCGCTGACGCGTGCCCATTGTTCGCGAGAAAGGGAATACAGTATGGCGCCAGAGTTTGTCCCGCATAGTACGAACGATGGCGAATCCCTTCCCGCGTTGCCCTTCGCGAGCTGGAAGGACACTCTGGCGACCGTGCACATGTGGACGCAGATGGTCGGCAAGGTTCGCCTGAAACTTTGCCCGCTGGCAAATCACTGGTGGAATGTGACGTTCTATGTCACCGGCCGAGGCATGACGACCTTGGTGATGCCCTATCAAGACCGGGGCGTGGAGATACGGTTCGACTTCGTGGACCACAAGCTGATCATCGAAGCCTCGGACGGCAGAACGCGAGTCCTGGACTTAGAGCCGCAGAGCGTTGCCGAGTTTTATGGAAGGTTCATGGCAGGGCTCGCCGACCTCGGATTGGACGTAAAGATTTGGACTACTCCGGTCGAAATCCCCGGTCCCATTCCGTTCGAGCAAGATCACACGCACGCCTCCTATGACGCCGAGGCGGTACATCGCTTTTGGGTCATCCTCACGTGGGTGGACGAAGTGTTCAAGGAATTCAGAACGCGCTTCATAGGCAAAGCCAGTCCGGTGCACTTCTGGTGGGGAAGCTTCGATCATGCGGTGACGCGCTTCTCCGGAAGAGTCGCTCCTGAGCGGCCTGGCGCCGATCGGATCACTCGAGAAGCCTATTCGCACGAAGTCAGCAGTGCTGGCTTCTGGCCAGGTGGAGGCGACATCAAGGGGCCTGCTTTCTACTCCTACGCCGCGCCCGAGCCGGCCGGTTTTGCGGAGCAGCCTGTTGGGCCAGCAGCCGCTTTCTACCATCCGCAGATGAAAGAGTTTCTGTTGCTGTATGACGACGTACGCACGGCAGCTTCGCCGAAGGCCGCCGTAATGGACTTTTTGCAAACCACCTACGACGCCGCGGCAACGCTGGCGAAATGGGACCGTAAAGCCCTAGAGCGTTGAGGCGGGTCCGGAGGAACCAGATGGCGGACGTGTGTACTCATCTCGACCAGATCAAGATCACGCACACCAAAATCCATGTTTGCGAAGAGTGCGTCAAAATTGGAGACACATGGGTTCATCTAAGGCTGTGCCTGGAATGCGGCCATGTGGGCTGCTGCGACTCGTCCAAGAACAAACATGCCACCAAGCACTATCATAAGACGCAGCATCCGCTGATACGCTCAATCGAACCGGGAGAAGCCTGGGTGTGGTGTTACGTGGACCAGATTATTGCTGGGGAAATTTCGGCTTAGGCACTTTCACCCAAGGTCCGCCTTTTCCGCAAAACAAATGGCGCGGCGCCGCGAACCTGACATAGGTTACCGAAGGTGATTTGAATCACATACAACTGCGATGTTAGCGTGATAACTGTGATAATCGCGAATTTCGGGAACGCTCGGGACACCAGCTCGCGCGGAGACCGCGACTGATCGCAGAGAGTTTCCGGAGGAAGAATGGGGCAAGGAGAAATCATGAACCAGCGCATTTATATCGCCGCCTACAACCAGTCCAAGTTTGGCAAGCTCATGGATATGACCGTGCCTCAGATTTTGGCCAATGCGGTCAGCGGCGTTTGTCAGGAGATCAAAGTTGAGCCTTCGGTCATCGAAACTGGGTCGGTCGGCTCGGCTTGCAACTTTACCTTGAACCAGCAGGGCCTGCTCTCGGGCCTGATGGCCACA
>DATCCF010000326.1:0-4443 GCA_036511435.1 Terriglobales bacterium
GCAGGAACTCGGACGTGACAAGAGCAAATCGCTGTTCCTGCTCGTGGGAGTTTGCGTGGCGTTGTTGCTGCTTTTCTTAGGCATCTTCTCGCGTCCGAAGCAAAAGATTTCACTCCCTGGAGAAAACCCGCGCGGCGAAGCCAGTCTGGGCCGCAAAGTTACACCGGGACAGGAGAACAGCGATCCCAACATCTCGGTGACGCCGAAGCTGAGTGCAGATGTGCGCTCCGCAGATCCAGCGCTGGCTGGCCAATTAACGCCGGAAGATATCGGGCGGACCTCGCGAACCGGGATGGCACCCAGACCAACTGCAAAGACTGGAACCGCGACTAATCCTCCACAGGATTACGCGCTGAGCAAGGTCGAATTCTCTGACCCTTCCGTGGGACAGGGCACACCCAACCCCAATCCGCCGTCAGCGTCCACTTCGCAGTCGCCATCGGACTCATCTTCCGATCTGAAAAAGCCCTCGCTGGTGTTCGTGCGTTCGACGGAAGTCAAACCGACGCTCAGGCCAAACTCGCCCGAGGACACGGAGGAAACCCTGGCGCTTGCGGCCGGCACCCGGTTGGTAGCGCGACTGCAAACGCCGGTGAGTTCGGCAGTCGCGGCCCCTGTGGTGGCGGTCGTTGAATACAACTACGAGCACAACGGACAGATCGTGCTGGCGGCAGGGTCGAAGGTTTTTGGCCGGTTGGCGCAGGTGAATCCGTCGGGCTATGTGGGTATTCAATTCAGCCGAGTGGAGATGCCCGATGGGACGGTCGAAAAGGTCGATGCCTCTGCCATGAGCCTGAATTTCGGGCCACTCAAGGGCGATGTCTCCGGCAAGAAGACGGGGACGAAGTTTCTGGTGCGTTCGCTGACGGGGATGGGGACAATCGCGTCGTATGTGGTCGGTCCACAAGGTTCAGCTTCCACTGGCATGATTTCTCCCAACACACTGATGCGAGAGCGCCTGGCTGACAACGTCGCGACCGCAGGGCAGGAAGAGCTAAACGGCCTGGCGTTCAACCAGAACCTCGTGGTGACGCTGCCCGGCAACACGCGCTTTTACATCGTCGTCCAGAAGCCATCTTCGGACCATGGGGGCGCGACGTCGGGGACGCGAAGCACCGGTACCAGTACCGCCGGCTTCAGCGGCGGTGTGCCGAATCTCGAAGAACTGCGCCAATTAATGCAGTTAAGAAGCGAAATCAACGAGCTGTATACCCAGGCCAGCAGCCAGGCGGCGATCCAAACGCCGCCGCAGCAATGAAGAGAAAGGAGGTGTGTCTTTGGAGACTGGGGTGTCGAACTTCGGCAAGACGGAGGCTTGCCCTGCCAGGCTGGTAGCCAGCCTGGCCACCCCAGATGAGAAGCTCTTCATCTCGACGAATAAGCCGCTCACCGACGTGCTCACATTTCGCAAATCTGTACCCCGCTACCCCTTCCAGCAGCGACCCAAATATGCAGCAATCAAGCCCCGAGATGGGCTAAATTAGAGCTCTGTCAGGACGGGCAGAGACGCAATTCGGCGTGATGCTGGTCTTCCTGGCGATTGGTGGTGAAGTGGCGCACTCGCATCAAGAATGGTTCCTCAACACGCTCGTGCTGTGGCTCGCAGCACTGGTGTTGATCAGCTTTTTGCGAGGCCCCCTGCGAAGTGCGCCAGCGCTTCTCAGAAAGCCCTTGAAGTTTGTGGTGGCGAGCCTAATAGCACTTGGATTTGCGGTCTTTCTTTTGTGGGAACCGATAGCGCTGAGAGCTAAGCAATCTGGAGCTCTAACCGCGATATGGATACTGCTTTCGGGACTAACTCCGATTGGATGGGTAGTTTCGTTCTTCTGGATTTTCCTGGCGCGACCTCAGCGAAGTACTGGAGCAGTCCCCGTCGCTATTGGCGGCCCGGTTCAGCGACCGGTACCGAAACCTATCGAAGGCGTTCGCAATGTACCAGCAGAGCGGTTCGCCGATCTCGGCGGTATGGAGGAGGCAAAAGAACAAATCCGCCAGGTAGTTCAGGGACATCTGAATCCGGGAAAGTACGAACGCTACGGGTTGGTTAGAAACGGGATCCTTCTGTACGGCCCCCGCGGAACCGGAAAAACATTTCTGGCGAGAGCGACCGCAGGCGAGTTCGGCCTGCACTTCGAATACATATCCGCGCCGAAACTGCTGAACCGCTGGATTGGAGCGACTGGCGAGAACATCCAGGGGGTGTTCGCGCAAGCTGCAGGCCACAAGCCCGTCCTCTTCTTCATCGACGAGATCGACACAATAGGAGGCGGGCGGCAGGACGCCATCAGCGACCCAGGCGGGGCGGGACGTGAGTTCAACAACATCACCATGGCCCTGATGAGCGCGATCGACCAGTACCGTGGAATCAGCGGATTCGTGTTGATGGCCGCGACCAATCGCCTGGATGGCCTCGATGAAGCGTTAATTCGGGAGGGAAGATTTGACATAAAAGTGCGTCTCGATCTCCCAGATGAAGCCGCGCGAATCAAGATTCTGGAAGCGCAGCTCAACAAGAAACCGTGGAAACGATTCGACCTGCAGGAGTTCGCACGCAGGACGCCGGGAGCCAGTGCGGCGAAGTTGCGCGCCTTGGTGGACCAGGCAGCGAATTACGCGCTGACGGACAACAGGAAGATCGAAGCAAGGGACTTGCAGCGGGCTCTGGACGGAACCGGCGGTAAGGACCGGCCACAGCTGGAGCGCGTGGAATGGGACGATGTCGTCATCGCGGAATCCGTCAAGCAGGACCTGAAGTCGCTCATTCGCCTACTCGAGGATCCAACGCGAACTCATTCTTTGGGGTTGCAGATCCCAACGGGTTTGCTGTTGGTCGGGCCGCCAGGAACAGGAAAAACGTTGATCGCAGGCTTGATCATAAGCCAAACCAAGCGCAGCTTCTATCCGCTAACCGCTGCCAGCGTTCTGGGCGGAGGCGTCGGAGATTCGGTCAAGCGTGTTGCCGCCGTTTTCGCGCGTGCCAAGGAACACAGTCCCGCAATCGTCTTCCTCGATGAAATGGATGGGCTGTTGCCCGCGAACAACCGCTGCCTGGCTCAGCACGATGTTCAGCTCGTGGAACAATTCCTTACGGAAGTCAGCGGCTTGCAGCCGGAAAACAATGTGTTTCTGGTGGGCACGACCAATCACCCGGAAAACATCGATGCCCGAGTACTGAGAGGCGGCCGGTTCTCCGAGAAGCTCTTGATTCCACCTCCTGAAACTGCACAGCGAGTGCAGTTGCTCGGGATCTATCTCAAGGGCGCTCGCCTGGAGCCTGGGTTAACGGTTGAAGATATTGCCAGACGTCTCAGCGGGCTGGCGCCTGCGGATCTCCAGGCAATTTGCACGGCCGCGAAGCGCATGGCTTTCAATCGAATTGCCAATAGCGACCAACTGCCACCTCTGAACTGGTCCGATTTTGAAAGGGCCACCGAGCGTGTTCGCGGGAACGTGGCTCAATTGGACAATACCGGGTTGCAATAGCGAAGCACCCGGAAACCCGCTTTCGGTATTACCCTCTCTCCCTTACTCATCTCTCTAGTCCCTCGATCTTTCATCCCCGCTGAATTCGCGCCCGTTTGACAGCTTTTAGTTTCCCGGCTACTTTCCGTCGCACATCGATCACTTTTCCGCCGCCAATTTCGGCGATCGGGAAGGCAATCGACGAGCTTGGGAAAGGAGAAATGTTCGGTGAGGAAATTTCAGGCAGATCTCGGATGGAAGAAACCTCTGGTTGTGGGGGCGATCCTGCTGCTGGCCATTGTGCAGTTTGTGGCCGCGCAGAACCTTGGCAACGCCCCACAGTTCAACGTGGCCGTTCAAGGACAGACCGGCGCACAACCGGAAGGCAGCTTCCTGAACTTCATTAACTGGATCGGCAACGTGATCGCACCGGTTGGCGCCGGCGGGGCGGTGCTTGGAGCCGTCGTGTCGTGGCTGACGGGCCGAGGCTTTGGGCGGTGGTTGTTCGCGGCTGCCGCTCTGCTGGCTATCTCAGGTGTCACGCGGTTGATCGAGTTCTGGATCACGAACGGAACGGGGGGAGTGACTTAACCGTGCGTCCACGAGTAAAGGGTCGCACATCAACCAGGCAGCCCGCAACGGCTGAAAAGCGATGCGGGCTGCCTACAACCAGAATGCTTCTTCTCGATGTAAGTCCCAACTTGGGGAATAGGACAGATGGCAATTCCGCAGCTGCTCAACGACATCATCTCGGTCCTACTCTTACTAGCTCCGTCAGCCGCTCTGCTGTCCCTGGTGATTGCCGGTGTCAGTCTGAGGCACGAGGGCACGATGACGTTTGCCATCGGGGGCGGATTCACCAAGTGGATGTTCTGGGCAATCGTGTTCCTCACACTTCAGCCGCTGCTGAGTTGGTTCACTTCGTTTGGTGTACCCGTGCCGCTGCCCAATGGAGGAATCGCGACGGGATGGCTGGCGAAT
>DATCCF010000327.1:0-8327 GCA_036511435.1 Terriglobales bacterium
TCGCTGACGTCGCTTCCTGCTTTGGCTTCTCCGGAGACAGCGCGGCAGATATAGTCGATTAGGACGTAGTGAAACTGCGTGCGTCCCTGCTCATCCCGGAAGATGCTGTCGAAAACATCTAGGACGTCGCCGGGTTCAACATGGAGCCCGGTCTCTTCCAATACCTCCCGGCGTAAGCCATCGTGAAGTTTCTCGCCGAGTTCCAACATGCCGCCGGGAACGGACCACTCTCCCTTGAGCGGCTCGGTTGCGCGGCGCACCAGGAGCACACGGTTCCGATCAACGATCACTGCGCCAACTCCGATGATCGGCTGCTCGGGATAGTCGCGTTTCATGGCAGTTATCTGGCCTCAGGCGAAAGGCGCTGCTGTCGCCTCATTCAGGCTGCGGAAAAACCGGGGAACGCTTTTGGTGGGAGCCCCTGCTTCAGCAGGGGGGATCTGGAATTTTAAGTCCAGCGGGAAAGCGTTCACTCCTAAAATTGGCTTTAGCCGCCGGGTTTGCCGAGGCCGGCGCTAAAGCGCAGGATCAAAGTCGAAACTTTTCCGGAGCGCTAAAGCGCTCCTTCCCCCGCATAAATGCGGGGGCTCCCACCGAGAAGTACACTCCTTGGATTTCGTACAGCGTTTTTCCGCAGCCTTTCATTGGGCAAAGAAATCTGCGGGGGCAAATCCTGCCAGCCTCCAGCCCTTGCGACCAAGGGTCAAGTGGAAGCGCATTTGGGTGTTGCGCCGCAAGGTAACCTGCGACGAATCCGCGGGCGTCGCCTCCATCTCGATCTCGGCAACGGCGGATGCGTGGTTCTTATCGGATGTAACCTGCAGCAGCTGGTAACGGAACCGGATTGCATCGTACTGATCGAAAAACGCTCGCAACTGGTCGCGAAGCTGCGCGTAGTCGGGAGTCTCCTGCTGGTCGAAGATGGCCAGTACCTGATAGAGATTGTGGCCCTCCATTCCCCGTTGCAAGGGCCCGAACACGTCGCGGATGACCTGGTCACTGAGATCCAGCTTCTCTTCGCCCGGGGTTTGTGCCTGGTCCGGCGCGGGGGCGGGAGGCGGCCGATTCTGCGCCAGTAGCTGTGCCGTTCCCGCTCGACCGGATTCGATATTCCAGTCAACCCCGCGGGGAAGCACCGTAGTGTAAGGGCCCGATCCACTGGGTCTTTCGGACCGATCTTGCCGCATTTCCGCAACCGTGGCGAAAGCCGAGGGAGCAGCCCCGCACTGCCACGCCGCAGTCAGAAGAACGACAGGCAGCAGCGTGAACCAGCCAATAAACGACATGCGCTTTTGCATCAAACGATTACCGGGGTGCCTGAATTTGGCCACTCATGCATAATACTGTTAAGTCTGCTGGGATGCAGCAGGTTGCCACATGGCAATGGACGAACCCAAACGCAAGTCGGAGCTTTCTGACTCCTCCGATCGCAGCTCCGAGCGGCCTCCAGTGGGGCCGGGGGGAAGCCGGGCTGGTCCGGCGCAACTTTCTGGAGGCAGAAGGGTTACAGCCGATGTGGGCAGCATCGCACTGGATCGACTCTTGCTGGTCGGTGGCTCCGCTAAGGGGACAGCGAAGCTACCCGCCAGGCTACGGGGCGAATTGACCGAACCTGTCGTACTGGAGATGCTGAGCGACGCCGAGGTCATGCTACGCGTGGCCGCGGGCGACGATGTCGCTTTCGATTATCTGGTGGAGAAATACCGCCGCCAGATGATCAGCTTCATGTACCGCATGACCCGCAATCAGGCGGTAGCGGAGGAGCTCGCGCAAGAAGTGTTTCTACGCGTCTATCGCTCGCGGCAGAGCTATGCGGCGAGCGCTAAGTTCACTACCTGGCTGTATCGCATTGCGACCAACCTGGCGGTGAATCACGCGCGCGACACCAAGCACGAACGCCCCGAGAACACCGTAAATATCGATGAGCCCGATGCCGATACCGGCATGACGGTAGACTTGGCGGACGGCAGCTTGAACGCGGAGCAAACCATCCTTCGCAGGGAGAGGATGGCAGCCATTCGCCGTCAAGTGGAGGCGTTGCCCGAGCGCCAACGCACGGCCGTAATCATGCACAAGTACCAGAACATGGATTACAGGCAGATTGCGGCGGTATTAAAGTTAAGCGAGTCGGCAACCAAGTCGTTGCTGTTCCGGGCGTATGAAACGCTGCGGGAGACGTTGAAACAGTTTTTATGAGTAGGAAGTAGGGTGCGGTTATGATGTGCGAGAACCTTCGCGCCGATTTCATGGAAGCGGTGCTAGGCGGGCCGGAAACGGCTTCGCCTCAATTGCAGGAGCATCTGCGGAGTTGCGCGGTCTGTGCGCGTGAATTGGCTTCGTTCCAGCAAACCATGTCTGTTCTGGACGAGTGGCAGGCGCCGGAGGCTTCCCCGTATTTTAGTTCTCGATTGCGGGCGCGGAGGCGCGAGGCAGCGGCGATGCAACCTAGCGGCTGGCTGGCATGGTTGCGCAGGCCGGTGGTAGCGGCGGCCGCTATAGTGTTGGTGGCGGTTGGCGCCGGACTGTTGGAAATGGGCCGCGTGAATCACGACCGCAACACCCTGGCAACCAACGACCAGCCCGGCGTCGTACGGGTAAACAACACCGCCGGAACCGCGGTTGGCGACCTGCAGTACCTGGACAAGAACGCCGATCTGTTTTCTGATTTTGACGCTCTTGACGGAGAATCCTCAACGGAGTAAGTAGAAGTCGTGCGCGCCGCCAACTCTATCCTCGCAAGCCTGGTGCTGCTTTTCAGCTCGATTCCAGCACTGGCGCTTTTTCCCGGCTGGCAGCGTCACGCTCCGCCCTCACAGCCCGCGCAGCAGACGCCGTCGGGTCCCCCACGCATGAGCGGTCCACCGCCGGCTTCGGCGCAGGGCTCCCACGGAGGCTCTCAGCCCCACCTAAACGGCCCCGGCCCGCATCGCGGCGACTGGCTTCGAAAATATATGGCGTTGCCGCCGCAACAGCAGGAGAAGCAACTCGAACAGGATCCGAGTTTTCGCAATCTTCCGCCGGAGAAACAGAACCACCTGCTTGATCGTTTGCGGAACTTCAACAGTCAGCCTCCGGAGAAGAAAGCCAAAATTCTCGACCGGATGGCGACCTTTGAGCACATGACTCCAGAGCAGCAGACGGCTGCGCGCAACTTGTTTCAGCGGTACCGCAATCTGCCTGACGACCAGAAGAGCAAGGTTTCGCAAGCCTACCGAAGGTTGCGCGGTATGCCACCCCAGGCGCGAAATCAGTTGTTGAATTCTGAGGAGTTTCGCAATGGGTACACAGATGATGAACGGGACCTGCTACGCGGAATGACCGATCTGAATGTGGAACCTTCGCACTAAGCTGAATACAATTCATGTTCCCACGCGTTTTCCCCTGCGATCGGAAGCACCACTCGGCAAAATAATTTAACATCGAGTTTCCGCCTGTTGCGGCGTTCCAAGTTAGCGGCACGACGGGCGAAACATTTTTTATGATCGAACTCGTTCGCGATACCTACCGATACCGGGAGTTGATTTGGGCGCTGGCCCTCAAGGAGCTCAAGATCCGCTACAAGCGGTCCGTCCTGGGCTTCATGTGGGCGCTTCTGAACCCGGCCCTGCTTATGATCGTGTTGACGCTGGTATTTTCCACGGTCATGCGCTTCAACATACCGCATTACGCGGTTTTTCTGCTCACCGTGTTGCTCCCCTGGACGTTCTTTTCGCAATCGCTCTCGTATGCCGTAGAGGCCATCGTATCCAACGGCGACTTGATCAAGAAGATCGCGGTACCGAAGTTGGTGTTTCCCATGGCAGCGGTAGTCTCGAACGTCATCAACCTGCTGCTTTCTCTTATTCCGCTGGCATTGCTGGTTCCACTCCTGGGGCACCCCTTCTATTGGACCTGGGTGTACTTGCCGGTTCCACTGCTGGCCTTGGCAATCTTCACCCTGGGGATGACATTCTTCTTCGCAGCCGCCAATGTGTACTACCGCGACGTGGCGCACATTTTGCAGATCTTACTTTCGGCGTGGTTTTACCTGACTCCAATCATCTATCCCCTTGAGGCCATACCGGTGAGGTATCGATGGATTTTCAAGCTGAACCCGATGATCTATGTGATCAACGGATTCCGCCTGTCTGTGTACTATGGTATGTTGCCCAAGCTACCTTCGATCGCGGCATCCTTTGTTTGCGCATTCTTAAGCCTGTTCCTGGGATTTGCCATCTTCCGCAAGTACCAGGACAATTTCGTTTTCTATGTCTGAGTTGGCAATGTCTTCCAGCCCGGCTGCCATCCGATTGCAGAACGTCACGCAGCGCTTTCGGGTGATTCAAGAACGCCCCGATACGGTGCGCGAACTGTTCTCCAAATTTTTCCGTCGCCAATCCAGCTATCACGACTTCGAGGCGGTGAAGAACGCCTCCTTTGAAGTTCCGCAAGGCCAGATGCTGGGATTGATCGGACGCAACGGATCGGGCAAAAGTACGGTTTTGAAGATCGTTTCAGGGGTATACCGGCCGACCTCGGGAACGGTGCAGGTGCACGGCTCGTTGGCGCCGTTGATTGAATTGGGCGCCGGCTTCCACCATGAATTGACCGGCCGAGAGAATATTCTGCTCAACGGTCTCCTGATGGGTTACTCCAAACGCGAGATGCTGGAGCGCCAACAGCGCATTATCGACTTTGCCGAGATCGGAGACTTCATCGACTCGCCGGTGAAGCAGTACTCGTCGGGAATGTACATGCGGCTGGCGTTTTCGGTGGCCACCGAGGTGGACCCGCAGATCCTGGTGATCGACGAAATTCTTGCCGTCGGTGACACGGGATTTCAGGATAAGTGCTTCGAACGCATCCGGAACTTCCGACGGGCCGGTAAGACTATCCTCATGGTGACCCATAACATGATACAAGTCGCGCAGCACTGCGACCGCGCTATTCTCCTGGACAAAGGCTCCATCGTGGCCGACGGACTGCCGGAAGACGTCATCGAGGTATACAAGAGTTTGCTGGCGCTGGAGGCCGTCGGGGCCCATTGAATCCGCGGCGGTTTTCCGATGCCCGCTATTTCCGCATTCGTGTTATATTTGCGCCAGTCTATGCTGCACGCCTTCGCTCTCTGGCTTCACGAACACGCAATGTTCTTTGAGATTATCCTGGTCATTCTCAGCGCCTTGGTGGCACTGTACGCCGACACTGTCCGGCATTTTCTGTCCCTGCCTCCCCAGAAGTTATCTACCTGGATATTGAAGGCGCGACTGCTTTCGGTAAATTCCAAGCTCTTTAATCTTTGCGAGTGTCAAAACAACGCGTTCTCAACGCTAGTCTATGTTTCCCGTTTCTTGGTCTTTGTGCTGCTGCTCACCAGCCTGTTCATCGGCGGGATTTTCCTGGAAGTTGTATCCATCCGGCTGGAGAACCGGGGAGATCCCGGAGCGTATAGCCGCTTCCACGCGAATCTGGACATATCTTTGGCGTTGCTGTTTGTGGTGGTTGTCTGTTCGCGACTGCTGCTGCTCGGGGAATTTCTATTTCGCCTGCGAAACTTCAAGGGATACGACAGTCGGCTCATGGAGCGCGTAGCGGAACTCGAGAGCAAACTTGGGATTTCCGACAATACCCCGGCGAATTCCATCACCGATTAACGATTGCTCAAAATCCAGCGCCGTAGCCGGGGCCCTGGTTCGCGCCGATTTTGCTCGAACTGGGGTGGAGGTAGGCGCGGCTCAGTTTAGCCCAGCACGGAGCCGCAGGCGGAGTGCTGGGTAAAGTGGGAAATAGATCTGAGTCCCTTCACCGGGGTCCCCAACAAGCGCCGCGTTTGCGCTTGTTGGGGTGGTTGAGGGACGGCATAGGTTCTCACACACCCCCTGAAAGCCCGCACTACCCGCATGGGAGGATAAACTAATCCTGCAACCGCTCTAGATAGATACTTGAGATCGTCATTGCAAAGTCTGACGGAAATTATTCGGCGGCAGAAGCAACGGGCTCGCACTCTGATCAGCGCATTCCGGCCGGCGAATGTGGAGGATCGGTACCGGGTGGTACTGGGTGTGTGCGCCCGACTGCCATTACCGGTTCGGGTCAGGCAGCGGGTGTGTTCCTGGTGCCTGGATCACATCCAAGGAAGCACTCGAAGGGCACGCCCCGCGGACGTTCGTCCAGCCCAAAAGGCATGGGACAAGCAGGGACGTGCGCGTCTGGGTCAACTTCTGCAGGGAGACGAACGCCTTGCCTGTGCGGTGGTCGAGAATCCGACAGTATCTTTCATCGTAGTCCTGCATAACAGCGCACACCTGTCGCTACTCAGTTTAGAGTCCGTCATTACAAATGCAGACGTTGGCTATGAACTAATCGTCGTGGACAACGGGTCCAGTGACGAGACTGGGCTGATGCTGGACCGCTTGCAGGGTGCAAAAATAATCCGCAATGAAACGAATGCCGGATTCGGTCCGGCATGCATGCAGGCCGCTGCTGGCGCAGTGGGAGAGTATCTCTGTTTTTTTAACAATGACGCGTTACTGGGCCCAGCCGCGATGAGTGCGGCGCTCGCCAATTTCGGGCACGCCAGTGTAGGTGCGGTTGGCGGAAAGGTGCTTCTCGCCAATGGCGTGGTGCAGGAAGCCGGCAACATCGTGTGGTCCGATGGAAGCACTTTGGGCTACGGACGGGGCGATGACCCGCAGTTCCCGCAATACAATTTTCGCCGTCCCGTTGACTATTGTTCTGCGGTCTTTTTGGTGACGCCGCGGCGATTGTTCGTCGAACTCGGCGGATTCAGTTCCGAGTTCGCGCCCGCATATTACGAAGATGCCGACTATTGTATGACCCTGTGGCAGAGAGGTTTTCATATTATCTATGAACCTCTTGCAGTCATTCGACACTATGAATCGGCAACCTCGGGAGGAAATGAATTTGCGCAGGCTCGGATGGCGGAACATCGGAAGAAATTCTCGCTCAAGTGGAACCCTGAACTTCAGCGCCACTATGCTCCAGACCCATCTCACATTTGCGCCGCGCGGATAGCTCTCAATTCTGGCGGCTTACGAATACTCTATATCGATGACCGGGTGCCGCATAGAACTCTTGGCGCCGGTTTTCCAAGAAGCAACGACATTCTGTCCCAGCTTGTCGCTCTCGGCCATCACGTAACTTGCTCGACGTTCACCTTTCCTCTGTTACACGATGAATACTCGGACATACCGAGGACGGTTGAGCTGTTTGACGGCCTTCGCAACCGTGCGGCGCTTAGTAAGGACTATTGTTGGTGCAGCGACGTCATATGGGTCAGCCGTCCACATAACCTCCACGTGCTGCTGACGCAATGCCTGCCCAAGGGAACCTCTCGACCTTTCAGATTGGTCTATGACGCGGAGGCCATCTTCTCCGATCGAATTCGGCAAAAATCGGAGCTCGGGGGCCCTGAAACCGAGACGATTCTGCCTTGTGACGAATTCGCCCTAGCCAGGTCGGCGGATACCGTAGTTGTGGTTTCGGAGAGTGACCGAATGGCTATGCTTCAATCCGATGTCAGTTCGGTGCAGGTGATCGGATTTCGGCTCTCTCCAGCGCCTACGTCCGCTACATTCGCGGAGCGCAGTACGTTTCTGTTTGTCGGAGGGGTGCATGGTGCGGACAATCCGAATGCCGACTCGATTCGATATTTTTGTCGCGAAGTTTGGCCGGCCGTGCAGAAGGCGACCGGAGCAAGGTTCATCGTCGCGGGCTATGGCACCGACGAGATATTGGGAGAGTTGAACAGTTCCACGGTACAGGTGCTTGGACCACAGGAAAACTTGAGGCCGCTTTATGAAGCAGCGCGGGTCTTCGTCGTTCCAACCCGCTATGCTGCGGGTTTGCCGTTCAAAGCTTACGAGGCCGCTGCCTTCGGTGTGCCATTGGTGGTCTCTGACATCATTGCGCGGCAAATGAAGTGGCGGGACGGAATCGACTATCGTGTCGCCCGCGATGCGGATACATTCGCACAACAGTGCAGCCGGCTATACGGTGACGAAGCGCTTTGGGACAGCCTCCGCGCAAACGCCGTGCAACGCGTGATCGATGAACTTAGTCCCAGCGCGTTCGAGAAGAGCGTACGGTCAGTCTTGAACGAGGTAGCTGCCGAGGGCAGATTCTGAGTTGGTGTATCCGGGTGGAGCACCGCTTCAGCGGTGCATTTGAGAGTTGCCTCTGAATTCGGCTTTAGAGCAGTTCCTTAGAAGCTATATCCGAAAGTGAGGGGAGGCAGTAGGCTGCAGATGGCGATCTCCGCAAGCCCAGCCATGCCACGACCATATTCGGATGATTTGCGCTGCAAGCTTCTGCAGGTCTATGAGCGA
>DATCCF010000328.1:0-22396 GCA_036511435.1 Terriglobales bacterium
GAGTGCGAGCAACTGTTCAAGATTTGCGATGCCGAACAGCGTCCGTTGCACGACGTTGGCGAGATGCTGCTGGTGGCCGACCCGATCTACGGGCCGGCGCCGTCGTTTGACCGCGAGCGCCAGGTCCGCAAGCACATTGGCGATTACACCTTGTTCTTCTCCGGAATGTTCCCCGAGAGCGTCAACCACTACCGCTTACGGCGGCAGCGGCTGGAGAACTTCATCGATTTCATCAGGGCCGGGAAAGAGAGCTATTACATCGTCTCCAAGTTCGACCAGTTTGAATACGCCCGGCTGTCGCCGCTCTTCGCCAAGCTCGCGCGCGAGTTCGAATCCTGTGTCTACGGTCTGAATCTGGTGAAGGGCGATCTCGAAGAAATGCAGCATCCGATCACCCGGCAGGTGAAAGAGATCGTGATGTAGGGAGAGCATCTACCACGGAGACGCAGAGACACAGAGAAATCAAAAGCAGCTAAAGCCCGCTCATTTCCGAATCGTAACTGCACCGCTGCACCTGGATTATTCCGCTGTTTAGGTAGCTTCGAAGGGGCACGGATTCAGCTGTGCCGTAAGCTGCTGTCCGGATGGTGGCTTTAGCCACTGAGGGACCTCGGTGTTGAGACGAAGTGCGAGTTCCCTCAGGGGCTGAAGCCCAACTCTTCATGCACACGTAACGGCACGGCTGAAGCCGTGCCCCTTCAATGCTTGCTGCTTTGGTTACCGAAATAGATGAATAATCCAGCTAAAGCGCCGCTCTACCCTTGGTCGCAGGATACGTTAACCTTGGAATCGCCCTAACTGTTTAAGCTTGGCTTCAGTTTTTCGCGCATATTTTTCCGCTTCGCTCTATAAATCGCTCGACTTGCGAAGAATTGTTCCTTCGCTCTGTTAAGAAGAGTGAACTCCGAGCATTGCCCATCAACTTCTCATCGCACGCCGTGTTTGCAAATACGAAAGCGAATTATAGTGCGCCACTCGAAAGGGAATGAAGGGACTCGGAGGCTACCAATGAAGAAGCAACTGAATTACGTGCTACTCCTGGCCCTGAGCGCAGGAACTCTTGCGACGACCTCAGCGGCACAAACGCCCACGGCAGTCAACGATCGACAGAACGTGAGGATCGCTCAGACGACTTTCGATCCGAGCCAAACCGGCCTGCTCCGCCTGACAGACTGGGACGATCATCGTCGCTGCGATGGAGACCGTGACCGCGACGACCGCAACTGCCGCAATCGTAACGGGGACAGGTACCGCAGTCAGTATTACCGCGGCAATCCCTACTACGGGAATGGATACTACGCAACCCCGTATCGCGGGCGGGTTGATGGGTGGTATGACCGCAATGGCTACTGGCACGCTTATGACAGGGATCGCGACCGAGACCGCCGTCGTCACGAGGATGACGATCGCCGGTAAGTCCCGTCCCAGGCTCAAGCGCCCTTTAGAGTACTGGCAAAACTGCCAGGATCGACGGAGGTGATGCACCAGGCCCGGAAAACAATCCGGGCCTTGTTGCGTCCGCTTATCTGCGATACTAGAGAGTACCCTCGCAGATCGCGGGCAAGACATCATCATGGACCCAGTCGCAGATCCGAAATCGGTTAAGGTCAACGTAACCACTGGTACCGGCATGGACATCGTGTGGAAGGACGGGCATCGCAGCGTCTACAGCTTTCCCTTTCTGCGCGATGCCTGCCCGTGTGCGCTGTGCGAGGAAGAGCGCACCAAGGACGGCCGCCAGCCCGGCGATTCGCTCAAGCCCATCGCCGGGCAGTTGCCCATGTTCAAGGCGGCGGCGCGGCCGACGGAGGTTGAGCCGGTTGGCAAATACGCCATTCGTTTCTCATGGAACGACGGCCATCAGCACGGCATCTATTCATGGCAGTTCCTGCGGGAGCATTGTCCCTGCGCCGAGTGCAGGGCGCGCCGCGCCATGGATGCTCCCGTCGCCAGCAGTAAACCGAATTAATTTTTGAGTGCTCCCTACATTGCCGTCGTATCTCAACAATTTGAATCCGCAGCAGCGCGAAGCCGTTGAGGCCGTCAACGGGCCGGTGCTGATCCTCGCGGGAGCCGGCAGCGGCAAGACGCGCGTCATCACCTATCGCATCGCCCACCTGATTGACGGTGTTGGCGTACCGCCCGACTCCATCCTGGCGGTCACCTTTACCAACAAGGCCGCTGGCGAAATGGCCAGCCGCGTGGAGTCGCTGGTGGGCGCCCGTTCGTTGGCCAAACCGCTGATTTCCACCTTCCACTCTTTTTGCGTGCGGCTGCTGCGGCGTGACATTGAAGTGTTACAGATCGGCGGCAAAGGCTACCGCAAGGATTTCGTCATCTACGACGAGGCTGACCAGCAAAACGTAGTGAAAGCCGCCATGCGTCGTCTTGGGATCGATGACAAGCAGTTGACCCCGCGCAACGTGCTCTCGCGTATCTCGTGGGCCAAAAACCATATGCTCGATCCGCAGGAGGTTTATCTGCAATCGGGCGATCCTAAGACCGAGCGCGTGGCCCATATTTACGAGGTGTATAAGCAGGAGCTGGCGAAGTCGAATGCCCTCGATTTCGACGACCTGCTGCTGTACGCCGTGCGCGTGCTGAAAGCCTCAGGCGAGACGCGCGAGCGTTACAATCGCCGCTATCGCCACATTCAGGTGGACGAATACCAGGACACCAACCGTCCGCAATACGAATTAATGCGCATGCTCGCCGGCAGCGAACACGATGTTTGCGCCGTAGGCGACGAGGACCAGAGCATCTACTCCTGGCGCGGCGCCGATATTCGCAACATTCTAGAGTTTGAACAGGACTTTCCCGAGGCGCGCATCATTCGCCTGGAGCAGAACTACCGCTCCACACAGAACATTCTAGAGGCCGCCTCTGTGGTGGTATCCCACAATGTCAGACGAAAAGGGAAGACCCTGTGGACCGACCGGAGTGGCGGGGCACAGATCGGATTCTACGAGGCCCCGGACGGCGAAAATGAAGCCCTTTTTGCGGCGGACTACATTGCCAAGTATCTTCGGCGGGCGGAGAGCGGGAACGGCGAGGTCCCGAGGGCTGCCGTTCTGTACCGAACCAACTCGCAATCGCGCCTGGTGGAAGAGGCGATGCGCCGCTATCAGCTTAACTACCACGTTGTGGGAGGTTTTAGTTTCTACGAGCGCGCCGAGATCAAGGACATGATCTCGTACCTCAAAGTTCTCCAAAACCCCGACGATTCGATCGCGGTGCGACGCGTGATCAACACGCCGACGCGCGGAATCGGCAAGAACACCCTCGAGACTATCGAGCATATTGCGCTGGAGACCGGGACTTCCATGTGGGGTGCGATCAACGAAGTGCTCCCGCGAAAACTCCTTGCCGCACGGGCCCTGGCGGCACTCAAGAGTTTCAAAGACTTGATCGACGATGCCCGTGCCATGCACCTTGGGACCTTCCGCGAGCGGGCAGAAGAAACCGCCGCGCCAACTGCGCTCGAAGCTCCTCCGGTTGCCGATGAAGAAGATTTGCAGCACGACATCGATTTTTCGCCCGCGGAGTTCGAAGCCGCGGAGGCCACAGAGTTTGCGCCCGAGACATTTGCCGACGCGGGCGCCGACGCGGGCGCAACTGCTTCGGCAAGCGAGGAGCGGGTTGAAGGATTCCGCGCGCCAGGCGAGCCGGCATCCACAGCCGAGCTGCTGAAGTTCCTGATCGACCGCACCGGCTACATCAAGCAGCTTGAGCAGGAGGACACGCCCGAGGCGCTGGCCCGCATCGAGAACTTGCACGAACTGGTGAATGCGGCCATGGACTCGCGCGATCGTGGCGAGACGCTGAATGAGTTTCTCGACCACGCGGCGTTGGTCAGCGATGCCGACGATTACGACGAGAACTCGCGCGTCACCTTGATGACCTTGCACGCAGCCAAGGGGCTGGAGTTCCCGCTGGTCTTTCTGATTGGCCTGGAGGAGGGGCTGTTCCCACATTCACGCACTCTGCTCACCCCTGACGACATCGAAGAAGAGCGGCGACTTTGCTATGTCGGCATGACACGCGCTATGGACACGCTGATCGTGTCTCGCGCGCGCTATCGGCGCCGCTATGGGACCGACATGCCCGAACCCAGCGTGGCCTCGCGGTTTCTGGAGGAAATTCCCCAGGCGCTGCTCCAGGACCTGGGATCGCCGCGCCAGCACGCGCATGTGCCGGCCAGCGATTACTCAACCAACCGGCATTACGCCTACGAAGATGAAGATCAGCGCCCGGTGCACGACCGTCGCAACACGCCGCAACGGGGCCACTACAGCGGGCCGGCCTACAACTCCATCGATAACATCGCGGAATTCTTCGCCTCACGCGGAAAGAAGTTTTCGCGGCCCAAGGTCGAGATTTCGCAGCCAACCGGGCGCACTGGATTCCGGCCCGGACAACGCGTCCGTCATCCAAAATACGGCGAAGGTACGGTGTATAAACGCGAGGGAGACGGGGAAGATGCGAAGATTACGGTACAATTTCCAAGATTCGGTTTGAAAAAGCTGGTCGAGAAATACGCCCAACTGGAAAAGGCGTAAGCCCCTTCAATAAAGGAACGCAGAATTCATGGCAAATACCAAGAGCATTACCGAGAAAGTAGAACGCAAGAAGGTGAAGCGCACCGCGCGCAAGAAAGCCGCCCCGAAAGCGCCCCGCACCTATGCCCGCGGCTCGGCGAAACGCAAGGTGAAGAAGCTGGCACGCGGTCAGTCGAAGCGGTAGGTCACCGCCGCTGTTGTTAGAAACGAAGGCTCCAGTCAGTTCACCGGGCTGGAGCCTGTTTTTCCTGTAGGCGGAACGGCAGGGGGTGGGACTGAAGTCTGAACTCACATCCTGCGTCTTCTAACAAAGAATATTTCTCGGTTCGCATAGACCCTTTCAGACCTCGCCTCGGTGCCCTTCGCGTGAATCCAATCCGCAGCCACAAAACGCATTAATACGAAAGGGGCCCCATACCTGCCTGGAATGGTGGTCCCCTTCCGGCGACATATTCACCCTCCCCCATACAACAGGGGAATACTCGCATTTCTCTTATCGGCATTCTGTCACGGCACCTTCAGTGTGTCGGTTGTGTCCAGATCGGGAGTTGGAGTTTAGCCGAAAATGTAAGTATCAAAGACCAAGGAGCGGCAAACAGCGGCCAGCAACAGCAATAAGATACAGAGCCTTCGGATGGGCAAGTGAGCCATGACCTTCCCGCATCATGACCACCTGCATGCTAGTCTTGCCTGAACAGGAAATCTGAATCCACGTGACTCTTAGCTGGCGTGAACCTTACTTGCGGTCCCTTCTATTGATGATGGCAGTCCTGACCGTTTTGCCGCTCAACGTCGCTCGCGGGCAGGAAATCAACGGCAACCAATTCTCTGCCATGCAGTGGCGGCTGATCGGCCCCTTTCGCGCCGGTCGAGTCACGGCTGTAGCGGGTGTGCCAGGCCATCCAGATACCTACTATTTCGGTACACCGGGAGGTGGAGTCTGGAAGACCACCAATAGCGGACAAGTTTGGCGTCCCATCTTCGATGGGGAACGAGTCGCTTCCATTGGAGCTCTCGCCGTGGCTCCCTCCGACTCCAACGTGATCTATGTCGGCACGGGTGAGCAGACGGCCGGTAATGGGCTTTACAGGTCGGCCGACGGGGGCGAAACCTGGAAGAACGTAGGCCTGCGGGATGTTCCTTATATCCAAGCGGTGGTTGTCGATCCGCAAAATCTGGACATCGTTGTCGTGGGCGGTAATTCCATAGGAGTCGGAGTCCTATGGCGGCCGCTGCCAGCATCGGCGAAGACAGCCAACCGTGGAATCTTCAAAACCACCCATGGCGGAAAAACCTGGAACAAAGTGCTTTCGAACGACGACACGCTCGGCGTCGTCGACCTCTGTTCCGACCCCAGCGATCCCCGCACGCTTTATGCGGTTCTTTACCGGCCGGCCTCCGGGTCTGGCGACTCCGAGGTGACCGCTACCTCGGAGATCGTCAAGTCGGTGGACGCGGGCTCAACCTGGAATCCTCTTTTGACCAAGGGTCTGCCGGAAAAAGGCCGGGGACGATTGGGCCTTGCCGTCGCACCCGAAACAAATGGCCGACGTCTGTACGCGGTTCTGGAGCAAGGGTTCTTCCGTTCGGACGATGGTGGAGCTTCGTGGCAGCAGTCCACGAAGGACCCGCGCGTGCTCGGCAGTGCATACTTCAGCCGGGTCTTTGTTGACCCGCGGAATCCCGACGTTCTTTACGTGGCGCAGACCTCGCTTTACCGCTCGACCGACGGTGGACACACCTTCGAAGCCTACGTCGGAGCTCCCAGCGGCGATGACTTCCACGTCCTCTGGATCGATCCGCGCGACTCAGGGCGCATGATTTTAGGAGTGGATCAAGGCGCCATTATCAGCGTGGATGGCGGCAAGAGTTGGAGTTCCTGGTATAACCAGCCGACCGGGCAATTCTATCACGTCTCCACCGACAACGCGTTCCCCTATCGCGTCTACGCCGCGCAGCAGGATAGCGGGACCGCCGGCGTTCTCAGTCGCAGCGACTACGGCGAAATCCTCGCTCAGGATTGGTTTTCCATCGGCGGTTTTGAATATGCCTTCATCACTCCCGATCCGCTTAATCCAAATTGGGTTTACAGCGGAGGATGGTATGGCTCCGTAGTTCGATTCGATAAGGCCACCGGTCAAATCGCTACCGTATTCGAGCGGGGCGAAAAGTATCGCACCGCATCAATGCCGCCTCTGGTGTTTTCGCCGCAGGATGCTTCCACGCTTTACTTGGGAACGCAGTGCGTGCTCAAAACTTCGGACCACGGATTGAGTTGGCAGCCGATCAGCCCTGACTTGACCGGTTACAAGGAGAAAGAAAACGACGAAGAACCTAAGCGGGATTCTGACAAGCCGCGTCCACCCGCTATCGCGACGCTATCGCCCTCCGAAGTGCAACCCGGCGTGATATGGGCCGGTACCAGCAACCGAATTGTTCAGCTCACTCGCGACGCGGGAGCCACCTGGCAAAACGTCTCGCCGCCCAGATTGACGGAGCCCACTGAAATTCTCGCGGTCGAAGCTTCGCATCATGACGCCGCCACGGCGTACCTCGCGGTAGGCGCCACCCGCGAATCCACTCCGCCGTACGTCGCTCGCACCCACGATTACGGCCACACCTGGCAAAAGATCGTCAATGGATTTCCTGAAGGCGAAATGGTTCGCGTGGTGCGCGAGGATCCCAAGCGCAAAGGGCTGCTCTATGCAGGGACCGATACTGGCGTCTTGGTTTCGTGGGACGACGGCGACCACTGGCAATCGCTGCAACTTAATCTGCCGGCGACGCCGGTCACCGATCTCCAGGTGCATGCCAACGATCTGGTCATAGCAACCTTTGGACGCGCCTTGTGGATCCTGGACGACGTCACGCCGCTGCGCGAGATCAGCCCACAGATCGTCGCGAGCGATGTTCATCTGTTTCGTCCTGCCACGGCTATGCGCGTGCGCTGGGACAACTATCAGGACACGCCCTATCCTGTCGAAACTCCCGCCGGGCAAAACCCGCCCGACGGAGCCATCCTCGACTACTTGCTGAAATCGGCGCCGACAGGCGAAGTAACGCTGACGATTTACGACGACAAAGGTGGCGAGGTTGCTCAGTTCTCGAGTGAAGCGAAGCCTCCGGACCTTGCTCCCGCGAACGCTCCCAATTACTGGTTTGCGCCCGCAGTAGCTTTGTCCAAAGCAGCGGGTGTGAATCGCTTCGCGTGGAACCTTCGTTACCCGGCTCCGCTCTCGCTTCCTTATGGCTACTATGGCGAGCTGCTGGACTACACCGAATACACCACGGCCGATCACGCGATCGCGGGGCAGACTCCGCGTGTGCAACCTCAGGGGCCGCTGGTTGTGCCGGGGAACTACACGTTGGAGCTGCGCGCCGCCGGCCAAACACTCCGGCAGCCAGTGACCATTGAACTCGATCCTCGTGTCCATGTCTCGCAATCGGACCTAGTGGAACAGCTCGATCTGGCACAGGAGATTATCCGAGGTATGAAGGCGAGTTCCGATGCCTACCGACAGGTCGCGGCATTGCGCACGGATTTAACGGAGCGGCAAAAAGTCCTGAACGGCGCCGAGTTGAAGCAGATAGGCCCCGAGTTGAAGCAGATAAAAGACGCAGCCGCTTCGCTGGACAAGAAGATCGAGGCGCTTGAGAAGGGCACCCGCACTGCTCCCGGCTTCGGGCTGGTGAACCGCGATTTGACCAGACTGATTTTCAGCGTGGAGATCGCCGACATCCGTCCGGCGGAAGCGGTCCGATCGGCGGTGCAACAGAACTGCGACGCGCTCGATAAAGATCTGGCGAGCTGGCGGCAACTGGGTGAGCAGGACCTGGTGTCGTTCAATGTGATGCTGACTGCGGCAAAGTTGTCGCCGCTGCGGGCGGTTGCTGGCGGCATGAGCACCGGGTGCAGGAAATAGATGACGTTGCAAGACCAGCCTCTGCGCCACCGCCACGCCCGAGGGAGATCTCGTCCCGACAGGCATCAGCGCCACCTTCAATCCGAACTCAGCAAAGAAGGCAATCAACGCTGTCGTCAAAGCAGGGGTGAAGGATTTGGAGAAAGAGGGGATTTTCTGAAGGCAACCGTGCAAAGAGCGTACAACAACTCTTACGTGCCGCTATCATCAGCATGACATTTTGTTCACGTTACTCCACGCCTCGCATGCTCTCGTTCTCGCTTCACCTCGAATCAAACAAACAACCAAGCGTAAGTGCAGGTGGGGGTTAGCCGCATGCCAAACTCCCGCAGCTGTATGCCGAAGCCGGAGCGCTGGATGCCGATCGCCAATCGTTATCACGCGAGTAAGTGACCGGCATCACATCGCGTTCGGCAATTGGCAAGTACAGTCAACCCAATCTGACGCCCGCCGTACTGCCGTTTTTGCGCCAACTCCGTTGTTCAAGCCTTTCGTCAACGCCACCGTCATTTTGAAGTTGTTTTGTCGCTAACCCTTGCCAGACACGGGTTTGCATGTGGAGGTCTATATGCGATTACGAATGGCTGCATGGGCGCTGGTTTCCGTGTGCTTTTGCGGCACTGCCCTGGCGAATCCACAAGGCGTTGAGCTAAAGGATTCCAGAACTAACTCGTCACACCCTTCCAACCGCTCCGGCCCGGCCCCGGGCACGCTCGCACCAGCGACCTACAAGCTGCTGGCCTGGAGCGAGCTTGGCATGCATTGTATGGATGGCAAGGATTATTCGATCTTTGCCGTCCTGCCACCTTACAACGTCATCCACGCCCAACTGGTCCAGATGGGCGAACCACCGCAGAGGATCAGTAGCGGAGTTACCATCACCTATGAGGCCACGGCTGATCCGACTGGCTCCATCAACACCATTAGTTCCACCAAGACAAACTTCTAGAGTTGGGTGAGAGTTCTGTTCCTGATCAGTCCTCCTCCCGACATCGGGTTGACGGGCAACTCAGTGCAGAACCTGACCCCGCACCGGCTCACCTACGACAGCACGAATGGCTACTGGACAGCCGATGGTATCCCCACGATGCCGTACGACGACCAGGGCAACCGCAATCCCTTTTCGATGGCGAAGATCGTGGCACGCGATGCCCAGGGGAACGTCCTGGCAACCGCGCAGATCGTTCTTTCCGTCAGCGATGAAATGACTTGCAGCAAATGTCACGCCTCGAACAGCGATCCCTACGCGAAGCCGCAGTCGGGATGGGAAAATAATCCCGATCCCGCGAAGGATGTGAAGCTGAACATCCTGAAGAAGCACGACGACCGATTCAGGATCTTTCAATACCTCTTGCTATTACGCCAGAATGGATATGTGTACCAGACGACGCTTTACCGGACGGCAGAGTCGGGAACCTCCGTGCTATGCGCCGCCTGTCATTCCACCAATGCTCTAGGAGCGCCGGGTCTCAGCGGCATACGCTCGATGACCTCGGCGATGCACACCTTACACGGCCCACAAATAAACCTGGACAACGGTATTAGTCTGGACAACCAGACCGATCCCCTGAAATCTTGTTATTTATGCCATCCTGGGCCGCAGACAAGATGCCAGCGCGGCGCCATGCACAATACAACCTGCCAGAGCTGCCACGGAAATCTGAGCCTGGTCGGCCAGCAAACTCGCCGCGGCTGGTTGGATCTGCCGGCTTGCCAGATGTGCCACACCAACAGCCAACGTTACACCACCACCTTCGATTCTCCGGGACACTGGCGAGTGTCGACCGACCCGGCATTTGCCACCAATCCCAACAAACCGCTTCCCGGAACCAGTTTGTATCGCTACAGCTCCGGGCACGGACAACTCTATTGTTCCGGTTGTCATGGGTCTCCGCACTCCGAGTTCCCGACGTTGCAACCGAATGACAACATTTACAGCCAGAACCTGCAGGGCCACACGGGCAAGATTGCCGAGTGCACGGTCTGTCACACGCAACTTCCGGTCTACGTCAATAGCGGTCCTCACGGACTGCATACGGTGGGCCAGTCGTGGGTTAATAGTCATCACGACTACATTGAGCGAGTCGGTTTGGCGGAGTGCGCCTACTGTCACGGCTCCGACTTCCGAGGCAGCTTCCTATCGAAGGTCACGGCAGCGCGAACTTTTACTACCGATGACGGCGGACACAAAACCTACAACCCGGGAGACAAGGTCGGTTGTTACGACTGTCACGACGGGCCAGGAGGAGGATAATCACAAAAAAACAAAGATTGGGGATGGAGTTAGCTCCATCCCCAATCTCACTGATGTTCCCAGCTTTGCTGTAAAGCTACAGGATGGGTTTCGCCCAGAGCCTAACTCTCCAATTCCGCTGGGTGCCCCACCCAAGTGGGTGTCCCACTCTTTTCACCTTTCCCGCTGTTCCACAAGGTGTAGCTTCCGGTACACGTTACAGGTACGGTCTACCTCAAGGTGCGAAGTAGCTGGAGATGTCTAGAATCAACTGCGTGAGCCCGGACACATAGGCATCAATCGAGCCATTCATGGTGGGCACGATCGCCATATTTGAGGTGATCCAGCCGTCCACAGCATTCAAAGTTGAAACGACCGGCATGGACTGACCGTTGGGCCACAAGGTGAGATAACCCAGGCTTCCCGTCGGTACGACCGTCGCATTGAACACATAAGCCTCGGCCGTTCCGGGAGGCCCGCATATGCTGCCCCCAACATTGACGATCAAGTCGCCGCTAAACGGTTGCCCGTTACCAACGCGGCGCGTATCGATCGCGCGGCAAGGTGCTGCCGGATAGAGCGAGAGGCCATTCGGTCCGGCAGCAAAATAACCGTTGATGTCGATCACCAGATCCGTGTCCTGCTCAGGATATACGGCGATGCCGCCGCCGCTGCCCGCTGGTACGATTGCCGCGTTGGCTACAATCGTCCCCGTTAGATTGTTCAGGGTGGAGACCACAGGCCGTTGACCGCCAGCCGGCCACACCGAAAGATACCCGAGTGCATGTCCGGACGGATGCGGCACCGCTGTGAAGTTGAAGGAGTACGCCTGGATGTTTGCACCCTGCGGAATGCATGTACTCTCCAAAACCGGGAAATCCCGCTCTACGCGGCCTACAAGAAATGGATCTTTCAGGTCCCCGCTGCCATGGCGAGTATCGACCACTCGGCAGGGCGCCAGGGGAAAGAACTGGTTAGTGTCCACGCCTGCCGACTGGAAGTATCCATTGATGTCGAGAATCACATCGGTTGTGTTGGTGACATAGACGGTGACCGCACCCTGATAGCCCGCCGGCATGATGGCGGCGTTGGCCTTGATGCGGCCGTCTATCGAATTCACGGTAGACACTAGCGGCTGGTCCTCGCCGGTAGGCCAGAGTGAGACGTACGCCAGTCCACCATGCGGCACAACCATGACGTTTAACGAATAGACTGAAGCAGCATTGGACACATTACAGCCACCCAGTTGAGGAATGGTAAAGCTCTGCGAGGTTCCACCCTGGATGGCGCCACCACCGCCATGACGCGTATCTACCAGGCGGCAAGGCGGCAGCGAAATAAATTGCAATGGGGAGGAGTTGGCCTCCGCCACAACCGAGACTGTGTTGTCGTTCGAGTTTGCAGTATAAACTCGATTGATCGCCAGATTAATGGCCATGGCCGGAGCGTATCCGTATCCGATCGTCAGCTCATGTATGGTATTGTCTGCGCCATTAATCATGGTCATCTGGGTGTCGCCATCGGCGAGATAGATCTTGTTCGTCACAGGATTGACGACGATGGCTTTAGGACTGCCATGTATTGCAATGACTCCCACAATCTGGGTGTCGCTGATTCGGGTCACGTTGTAAGTTTGGCTGTTGTAATCAATGCTGCCGACATAAACGAAATTGGTAACAGGGTTCAACGCCATGACTTTTGGAGTAACGCCTAGTGGAATCGTAGCTTCAACCGTATTGCTAGCCCCGTTGATCACACTGACATTCTGGTCAGAGTAGCTGGCGACATAGACCCTGTTAGTCAGTGGATTCACTACAACGTTGGGAGGGCCAGACCCCACCACAATGGTGCCCTTAATGGTGAAGGTTGTAGCATCGATGACGCTCACGGTGTTCTCCTGCGAGTTGGTTACATAAATCGTTTTTGTCACCGGGTTGATTCCCAAAGCGTTTGGATTCTTTCCAACCGCGACGCTGTGCGTCGCATTGGTAGCTCCATCAATCACCGTCACTGCGCCAGTTTGGAAGTCATTGGTCACATAGATCTTGTTTGCGGCGGTATCGATGGCAATTCCGACAGGGTAACTCCCCACAGGGACAGCTTTCGTGGCGTGCGTCACGCCATCGATTACGGTAACGTCATTACCGAGAAAGTTCGTCACATAGATCAGGTTAGTTATGGGATTCACCGCTATAGAAAATGACTCATAACCAGACGGCACCGTGGCTATGACGCTGTCATTGGAACCGTCGATGACGCTAACCGTATAGTCTTGCTGATTAACTATATAAATTCTATTGGTCGCCTGATTTACTGCAATTGCGACTGGGAACCTTCCCGTCAAGATGGTATCAACCAGGGTCTGGCAGTGACAGGTCTTGAGATCACGATTAAGGCAACTACGATAACGACGAAAAGAAAATTGCGGCGGATATCAGACATAGCCTTTCTCCCTTCGCCGCCATGCTCACTTTTTCTGAGGGCAAGTGCGAGGGAACCTGGACATGCGCGATATGGCGGCGGATAACTCTGCAAGAGAATATTAGCGCCGCCACAAGCCGCGGGTCATAATAATCTGCTCAAGCTAGTGCAGCAGTGCTGTTTTGGGAAACATGATTGCTCATTCTCGCTTGCAGTTGGCTGGGCGCCCCACTCTTTTCGCCTTCTTTTGGCGAAAGGGTGGGAATTGGCGACTGGGTGGGAATCAACTCACCTTCGCCGCATTGGCTGCGCGAGGGCCACACGGTGCGCATCGAAACCAACCTTTACGCCACCGCCGCGCCCGAGGGAGAGCTCGTCTGGACAGGCATTAGCGACACCTTCAATCCGAACTCGGCGAAGAAAGCAATCAACAACGTCGTCAAAGTGGTGGTGAAGAATCTGGAGAAAGAGGGAATTTTCTGATCGGTGGCGTTTCGCGAGGTCTCTATTAACCACTCGATAACATTTCATCTACAAGTCGCGACTTTCCAGTCTGAGGACGATGTTATCGACTGGTTACTCCCTCCCCCTCCCTAGGTGCCAGCAAAATCTTGAAAATACAGGGTCGAGAGAAAAAATCTTTGCAAAATATTCATTCGCAAAGGGTTAGATACCAAAATATTGGTAAATAAAGACTTAGGAGCGCGATTCTACCTCAGCTATGGCCCAGCCCGGAGACTCGTGTTGGCGAATTGAATAATGCGGCGACGCTCTCTACCGCTGCTGAGGTGATGGATTCGGTTTTCAAAGAGCACGGGGTTGAGCCGACGCACAGTGCATGTTTCGGCCCGCTCATTGGGCACACTGAGCCCAAAATACAAGCGTAGCTCGAACCCCATCGCTGTCAAGTTACGAAAGTGCATGTGGGGGTGGAATGCACGCGGGTTGACAATCGAAGTCCCCACCCAAGCAAGAGAAGCCGCACGACCCCCTGGCCCGGACCACACGCCTCCCGAGTACAGGGTTTACCATCAAGTCGTTCAGGATTGTGCTCGACACAATATCCTAGAAGTGGGATAATCATGACACGGCCACCCGTACCAGGCGAAAAGCCGCTTTATTGGGTCGGCTCTTCGCTGAAAGACATTACTCGATTCCCTTCCGATGTTCAGCGCAGCGTCGGATTTGCGTTAAGCGCAGCGCAGTACGGGGGCAGACACCGGGCAGCCAAACCGTGGAAGGGCGAGGGGCCGGGAATTCTGGAGGTTGTCAAAGACTATGATGGCGACACGTATAGGGCGATCTACACAGTCCGCTTTGCCCAGGCCGTCTATGTTTTGCACGTCTTTCAGAGAAGTCGCCGCGCGGGATCGGGACCAGGCAATCCGATGTTGCACTGGTGCGCCAACGTCTAAAGCTGGCGCAACGGGACTACGAGGAGAGATATGGCTAAAGCAACCACGGAACGAGTGATACCCAGCAGCGGCAATGTCTTTGCCGACATGGGGCTGCCGGATGCCGCAGAACTCGACACCAAAGCCCGTCTTGCAGCCGCCATCAATAGGATCGTGGAACGGCGCAGACTTACCCAGGCCGAAGTCGCGGTGGCGCTGGAAATCAATCAGCCGAAGGTCTCCGCCCTGCTGCATTACAAGCTGGACGGCTTCTCCGTGGAGCGGCTGATGCGCTTTTTGGTGGCGCTCGGACAGGATGTCGAAATCGTTGTGAAAGCCAAGCCCCGCACTCGGTCCGCGCGAATCGCGGTCTGCGCGGCCTGATTCTGCCGGGTGCTGGATGCCCATTCTCTTCGTCTTCTTGGGTGCCCCATCCTTTTCGCCTTCTTTTGGCGAAAGGGTGGGATCAACTCAACCTTCGCCGCATTGGCTCCCCGAGTACCGTGACTCCCACGTTAGTGTCCAAAGGGCGGACGCGAACCTGGGGCACCAAGCTTGGTTTCAATCCGAGAGTTCGCCCGTAAAAAACAAGTATTCAGTCAGTTGCTTTTGATCGCGGGCATGGATTTCCTCAAAGCGCTCACTCCGTTCGGTCGGAAAACCCTTCGCAGCAAAAAGGAAGTCTTGCAATTGGCTTAACATATCAGGATCCGCTGAGCATCGTCGTTCAATAGTACCGGTGAAATCAAAATCTCCTGACTCCGCTGATTCGACCATCGTTTCCAGTTCGTCCACCTGTATCACCGTCAACGGTAGAATTCGCAGGGCAGTGTCCACTTTTCTACGGGCAAGCTCCTCTTGGAATCGCTTGTTCAACCACCAGTTCACAAGCAGGCCACTAAGTGCCGCATCCTGCACTATCAGAATTGGCATTACACTCTTGATCGCTTCGGGTATTTCGATGTCGATCTGCTTAGACGCTCCGCCGCAGACGCACCTCGCACGCGGCTTTCCTAGCGGGAACATTCGTTCTAGGTGCAGAGCGATCTGGCGGCATCCTTTTGCGACATACTTTGATTCCATGTCGGCAAGCGTCGTCTCCCTGTCCAAGGCGTATTTCGCATCTTGCCTTAGAAATCCCCCTTTGTATTCCATGACGGCAATGATGTGGCCTTTCAGTAGGAGGCCATCAAACGACTTATCGCCGTTTTTCCAACTAATATCTGATAGAAACACGTTTCCGTGTCGTCCTTGCAGACCGGCAAAAAGCCACTGCACGTATTTTTCAAATAGCAAGCCCCATGCGGAGAATAAATGTCCTCGTTCCTGGGGAGTGTTTAAGCCGTCGTGAATCAACCAGTGAACCCCCGCAAACATTTTTTCTACGAGTAGCGCGGTGTCAAGGCACGTGATTGCGTACTCGTTGATCTGGCAGAGAGGACGAGCCTTTATTGGCACGAGATCTACTCGCGGATCAACTGGCCTTTGCTGAGCCATCTCTAACTGCAAAGTCTCAAAAGAAATGGAAATTGCATTCAGCAAGGCCTTAAAGTCGCTTTGCTTCACCTTGGATTGGCCAAGGAAAACTGTGGGATTAAGGATAAAAAGAGAAGAATCTGCAGTTAGCTGGGGCTGGGTTGGATGCATAAAATGCGTCCATGTAGCAAAAAGAAGATTCAACCACTTGTACAGGTGAACGCCAGTTCCTTTCTCAAACTCTTCAAGGATTTGCAACCCTCCACACTGCTCGCGAATCGTTTGACACAGAGCACCATCACGCAGCAGTTTGTGGTAGAGCACATACGCTCGTACTAAAAGGTGGCGCGGAGGGGTGGGGTTGAGGAGTTCCATCGGTGCTAGCATTTGCACCATCAGATCGAGGCGCCGGTCGTCATCTTTCCCTGTGAGAATCCGCTCCTCTTCGACCGGTGTTAACAAAAGGTCATTTTCCATCAATAGAGCTTTGCCTAGCCGCTTCCTGGCGCTCTCATCGACGTCAGGGCGGATGTACCCTCTGCAGACGCCGAGCGATAACCGAAGAAGGTTGAACAGTTGTAATGGATGGCAGGCTGGACGCATTGCGCCGAAGTTCTTGACTCTGCTCTCAATTCGCGCCTTTACGTCGTCATCGAGAAAATTGAATGCGAAAAATCCCTGTATCCACGCTAAGTCACCTTCCTTCCTCTGAAAGAGTGCATGACGGACTTGAGTAGTTAATCGTGCCAAAAGAAGAACGGTATGCAGGCAGTCGAGGTCCTTTATGAGGTCGACTACTTCTTCACTGCTTGGCTTCCGGTTATAGAGATCTGAAAAGCGAATATATGGTCCGCCGGATGGCATTATGTCCTTGCGCATCAAACAATAATTCTTTACGGGCGGGCGCTCAACTCAACCCTAGTAAACGCCCGGTCCCAGCCCTATTTCTCCAACTCCGCAGTGAGTTTGACCTCGCCCCCGCTGACCTTCAGCTTGCGCTGCCATGCCTTGTAGCCGGACTTGGTGACGATGACAACATGCTCGCCGGGACCTAACTCAACCACCGAGGGCGTGTTCCCGACAAAGCTCCCGTCGATCTCGATATCAGCGCCTTCCGGCGTAGAGAATACGCTGATCTTGGGAACGGGTGCGCTTTTGATCGACACCGCAGCTGCGGGAACAAGCGACGGCGTTGGAGCGGGAGGCTTGGCAGCAGCCCGAATCTGCGCTGAATTAGCCGACCAATCTTTGGCAATTCCTTCGCAGGCATCCTGGACTGAGCCGCCCAGCGACAGCGTGGAGTGGCTTACGACAACGTCTCCCGACAACTTCTGGAAAACCGCAACCTTGTCCTTGTGCCGCAGCCATCCCTTACCGCCTTCGTGGTCGAGAAGCACGATGTAGTCGGCAACGTCCTGCTTGTTGTTCACCATGACCTGTGGGCAGCGCTGTCCAAACGTCTTGATGATCTCAGCAGTTTGCGGACGTGCACCGCCGTGGGTCTGCGCGCCCCAGGCTCCGTTGGCGCCGCCACCCGAGCCAGACATCTCCCACGATTGGCTGTCAGTGATGAATATGCGCGGCTTGTCGGCTGTGGAGGGCTGGGAGGTAGGCTGATTTTGAGCAAACGTCGCGGCGCAAGCAGCAATACAGAACAGGAGGGCGCAAATCGAACGGCCAGTGGAATGCATGATTCCTCCGATAGGGCGCGGAGTACACGGAGAGAGTGACCCAGGACTGGCGCCGACGAAAGGGCGCTGGTCACAGGTGCAGGTGACCAGTTGATATAGGGGTCCCCTCGGCTTCGCTCGGGGCAGGCTCTTCGACTGCGATACGCTTTGGCGAGCTCTACTGCCCGAGCATCCCCTTTTTCAGGTCCGCATTGGGCGGCTTGGGCCCGAGCCACACCGAGAACAGCACGGGGCCGAAGGCCGGACCGGCAATGGTCAGCTTCTCCTTGCCGTTGATGGCGAAGGTCGTGCCCGTGCCCGGAACGTAAGTGAAGACCATTTCGTCGCCCGGCTTGACGGGCTCAAGCGCGTCGAGCAACCGGTCGATGTCGGCCTTCATCGTCTTCACGGCGTCGGGCGAATTGTCCTTGAACGAGTCGTTGAAGGCATCGGCCATTTGACTCTTGCTCGCGTTGTGCACGAAGTGCATAACGATCCGCTTGGGTGCGTCGGCTTTGATGATGGCGCTGGCATCCGACGACTTCTGCTCCAGGTAGAGCCCCGCAACGTAGACCTTCACGATGATCTTGGTCCGCAATCCCAGGCCATTGAGCACCAGCTTTGTGCCCCCGACCTGCTCCGTGTCCGGAAGGGTCACCCCCGCCAGGCTGGCGGCGTGTAGATCGAGCATCGATACCACCACGAACATAACAACAGCAAGCGATAGGACAGTTTTCCGCATGAGGACTCCTTGGTGCGACGCGAGATGGTAGCACGGTCCAGCTATAAGACAGGTCTAGCAAGCGTGACCCAGGATTGGCGGCGACGAAAGGGCGCTGGTCACAGGTGCAGGTGACCACTCGATATAGGGGTCCCCTCGGCTTCGCTCGGGGCAGGCTCTTCGACTGCGGTTCTCTCGCTGCCGCGACCGAACCTTCGTCCAGGGTGACAAACCGAAAGCTGATCAGCAGGTGGCCATGCGTGGGACTGCGTACTCGATCGAAAGGCTCCTGACAATCGACGGGCGTTATCTGGTTACTTCGCTTTGGCCGGCTCATTGGGTTGACTCTTCACGGGCGTTGGCTCTGCGGGAGGCTTGTTGTCTTTTCCACCACCGACAATTTCTTGATTCCTCAGCTGATTAACCTCCTCGATTCTGGAGCAAATATCAGCCTTGTTCCCGCATTCTGCACCTTTCGCCCAGACGTCATAGACGAGGTTCTGCATAGCCGTCGCTGCCAGGCGATTGGCTTGCCACTTCTGTTGGAAGTTACCTACCGTAGACAAAGTTATAAGAACCGCCGCAATGGTTGAGAACAAAGCGGCCAGGTCTTTCTTTACCTCTGGCTTGTTGGGGAAACACTCCACCTTAAGCACAAAAGCCGCCATTGCGCTGAGAAACGCCGACAAGAATAAACAACCATAGTAGGCGAGGCTCCACCAGGCAGAGTTGGTTCTGTATTCGTGATAGTTCTCTGCCAGCACTATTCCCAGGTCCCGCTGGCTTGGCGGTAAGAGCCCAGACTGTTGGTTGTACCCGGTTATCCTGTCGACATCCCGCCCCCGCGGCACGTGGATTACCCATACCGTAAGGCCGATCACAGCGCCGACCACGAGAATTGCTGCGACCGTCCAAAGCAACCGCTTACGTCCCTTTCCGATTTCCGGTGCTGGAACTTGTCCGTCCATAAGGTCCCCCCTCACGATGTTCACGGCCAATCGTGCGCCATAGTGCTTGATGATTACGGCAAGGTAAACGAAGTGTATGCCTAAATGCTGCCGTCCTGAAACAGTTTCCGATGAGAATGGGGGTCCCCTCGGCTTCGCTCGGGGCAGGCTCTTCGGCTGCGGTTCGCTCGCCGTGGCGACCGAACCTCCGCTAAGACAAATCAATTTTGCATTTGCGCTGCTATGTGCGAAAGTAAGCGCCGTGCGCGCTGTTGCCCTGCTTGGACCTGTCGCTAAAGAGCACCACGTCCGGCAATTCGAAGTGCCGGGCGTCAACCTGTTTACCGGCAACGAACTCGATCCCACCGACCGGCCCGATGCGGCGCTCATCTTCGGCGGCGACGGCACCATTCATCGCCATCTGGGCGGATTGGCGCTCAAGCAGATTCCGACGCTGATCGTGCCGCTCGGCAGCGCCAACGACTTCGCGCATTCCATCGGCATCGAGACCGTGGATGAGGCGCTGGCAGCCTGGCGGCGTTTCTGCACGGAGGGCGATAACACGCACTGCATCGACCTGGGAACCATCGAGCCACTCGACGAGCGCAGCAAGTCCGGCGACCATCGCATTCCCTGGCAGGACGAGTCGCTGGAGTCGTTGCACTTCGTGCCCGACGGTCCGCGGCGCGATCCCTTGTCGGGAGCGAACGAAGAATTGGGTGGGCGCATTATGCAATCGCAGTTGCGCCGCCTGGCCGAGGCGGAACGCGAAGCCGCGCGCACCACATTTTTCGGCGCCATTGCCGGCACCGGGCTGGATGCGGCCGTGAACCGCCGAACGCTGAAGCAGCCGCAATGGTTGCGCGCGCATGGCGGATACGTGTTAGCTCTGCTGCAAGTGCTGGGAGGCTTTCGACCGCCGCACATCAAGCTGTCCGTTGAAGTAGACGGCCGCTGGGAGACGCGTGTGGACCAGCCTGGCTTCCTGATCGCCGCCGGCAATGGGCCGCAATATGGCCATGGTATGCGGTTGACCCACCAGGCGCGCATGGACGATGGCCTGCTCGAACTCTGTTTTGTGCGGACGTTAAGCAAACCTCGCTTACTACGGCTGTTTCGGGCCGTCTATAGCGGTGCGCACATCGGCATGAAAGAGGTGGAATACTTCCGGGCGGCGCGGGTGCGCATCCATACCGATCCAGTGACTGAAGTCTTTGCCGATGGGGAGTACATTTGCCAGAGTCCGGTCGAGATCGGGGTGCGCCGAAATGCGTTGCGGGTGATTATTGGCGGGTGAGGTAACGCCAAAAAGAGTTCCGTTCTGGCCCTGTAGCGTGCTGCTCAGGGACGAACTGCAGTAACCAGAGGCGAACTCCGGCGCCGCCCAACATTATTTCTGGAACTTATCGTCCGTAGCTGGGTCTATACTGTAATACAAGGCAATGTCTACCCCGGTAGTGTCCAACTCGGTATCCGAAGAAGTTGCAGGCGTTGCGCCGCAAGATCAGGTTCTGCCCACGCTATTCGGCGCGGGCCAGGGACTGTATCCTCAGCGCAAAGACACGTTTGTGTACTCGTTTATCGTCCACATGCTTGCGGTGGGCCTGCTCGTCTGGTCCGGCCACTGGGCGTTTCAGCACAAGGACGAAATCAAGCAACAAGTGATTGGTCTCGCAACCGATATCAGCCCATACTTGCCAATGCCGATTTCCAAGACGCGGGCGGGCGGCGGCGGCGGTGGCGGCGACCGCGACAAGCTGAACGCCCCCAAAGGCGTCCTGCCCAAGCTGTCGAAGGAACAGATCACCCCTCCGGCAGTCGTGGTTCGCAATGAAAACCCCAAGTTGCCGGTGCTGCCTTCGGTGGTGGTTCCGCCGGAGCTGAAGCTGCCAACGGTCGGCGCCCTCGGCGATCCTCTGTCGAAGGTAATCGGGCCTCCTTCCAACGGAACGGGATATGGCGGCGGGATAGGCAGCGGTAGCGGTGGCGGCGTGGGTTCGGGAACTGGGCCGGGAGTCGGCCCCGGACACGGCGGTGGATACGGTGGTGGAGCGTATCGAGTAGGCGGCGGCGTCAGCGCACCAAAGGCGCTGTACGCGCCTGATCCCGAATACTCAGAAGAGGCCCGCAAAGCCAAATATCAGGGGACCGTTGTGCTGTGGCTGGTGGTGAGCGCCGACGGCAAGCCGCAGCAGATTCGGGTGCAGCGCACGCTGGGCATGGGACTCGACGAGAAGGCCGTCGAGGCGGTGCGGCAATGGCGCTTTGAGCCTGCCAGAAAAGACGGCCAGGCGGTCCCGGTAATGATTAACGTTGAAGTAAACTTCCGCCTGTACTGACCCTCCCGATCGCCTAAAAGCTGTATCGGTTTCTGCGAGGCCGTACCCAGGCTGGGTGCAGCACGGTTTCCACCGGTTGCTGAAAAGCCTTTTGCGACGGCTTCAGTGCGAAAGGGCATGGCCCCGGCCATGCCGTCCGTCGCCAAAAAATCCTGCGTCGTTACCGCCCGAAGGGTTTCTTGAGCGGAGGCATCTTACTCTTGGCCTTGTCAGCCCACTCCGAACCTTTGTCAATCCAGTCGCCCGCCTGTTCGCCGATATCTTCCACCACTTCGCGCGCGTCCTCATACTTTCGGCGGAGGGTGCGGCGCATCTGTTTGCCAGTTTTCGGTGCGAGCAACAAAGCCACCAGGGCACCGGCTGCCAGTCCGATGAACAGCATGGTCAAGCCCATGCCGAGGCTTCCGCTCTCTGACTCTTGCTCTTCGCCATTCGGTTCAAAATCGCTTACTTGATCATTCATTCGATCTGTCCTCCAGTAAATTCTATCGCGATTCGGGCCACAGCGGTTGCATCTCTGTCAACTTGCACCTTGCTGGCGCCCTGGGTGGGGCTCGTCACCGCGCGACTTACGGCACATTCTTAATTCGCGGCACTCTCGATAAGATGCTCGCGCCGATCTCGGTGATGCACAGCGCAAGATGGTCAAGCACCAAGGGCAGGTCAATCTTGATACTTCAGCCGGGGAAAATTGTTAAGAAATGTTTCGCCGC
>DATCCF010000329.1:0-6552 GCA_036511435.1 Terriglobales bacterium
TATAGCATATAAGTAAAGAACAATAATGTTAATTACATGGGAACATATTGCCACTGATTATGGCTGATACTTGCGCGCTACAGGCTTGAAAATGAGGCAGTTGCCGGAAAATTTAGTCCTAATTCTTAGCGGAACTTCGGATAGAACATGGCCGGTTTTGGTGTCCACTGGTCGCGAGCCTGGCCGATCATGAGCATGGAGTTGCCCACGCGCACCTCGGCATGGCTGACTCTGCCTTTGTCGTCTTTGTGACGGTAGGTTTCCTCAGCGCCAAAGGCGCGCTTCAGAAAATCGATCTGCGCCTCTGCGTCCGCCACCGTAAGGTAGGGCGTGACCGTGTGGTAGCCGTCAGGAATTGGTTTGACTGCCATGATTTTTTCTCCTCACCAAATTGAATTACCGTTCCCGGTATTGTGCCCGATTCTGATGGGCGAGGTTTGTAACTTAGGAACTGCATGCCTCGCCTACTTCAGAACTTTGAACAGTCCAATAGTGTTGCCGTCGGGATCGGCGAACCAGGAAACTGCCCTCCCGGAATTGCGATGACCGGTAGCAGCGCTTTGCCGCCCAGCGCCTCCGCTGCGTCAAGGTATTTCTGCACGTCATCCACTTCGACGTAAAAGGTGACGTAGTTGTTGGGTTCGTGACCAAGGGCGGTGATGTGTCCTTAGTATCCCCGTGCCCGCGCCGGGGTCAATCATCGTGGCCGGGCCGGCCTCCTGGGTGTTCCAGTCGAACAACTTCGTGAAGAACCCGGCAGTGCGCGCCTTGTCGCGGCAACCGATTTCGAAATGCACAACCGGACGGCCCATGGCAGCTCCTTGCGGTCGAGGTTCCGGGCATTTTACACAAATTTCGAGTTCGGGTTACAGGGTGAGGGAACCCGTTGGTGGCTTCATTCCGTGTTGATGCCCTACTCCGGGAAAAAACAACCCGTGGAGGGGGGCTGTACCGACTGATGAAAACGAGATAGCGGCAAAGCTATCTTTCTTGGGTAGGTTGTGCAGCGCTGTCTTCGCGGAAGTTATCGAGAAATACCATTGGGAGAACGACTCCACGGGATATTGTCAACTTAGCTGTGTGATGACTCTAGGACGATGAGCTTCTGGCGGTCTGTATAAAATTGAACACATTCAAGAAATTTGCCCAGCTTGACTTGAAACTTGAAACTCGAAACCTGAAACTGTAGTTATGCACATCTTCATCAACGGCGAAGACAAGAGTTTTGCCGATTCCCTGTCGCTGGCAGAACTGATCGAGCAACTGGGGATGAAGGGCGACCGCGTCGCAATCGAACTCAACCGCGAGATCGTTTCGCGTGCGCATTGGGCCGAGACAACTCTCAATGACGGCGATCGTCTGGAGATTGTGCACTTTGTCGGCGGGGGATAGAAGCGGAGCTACTTGGAGGCGCGCTGCTTGCATTCGAATGGCGAGATGTACACGCCAATCGGTTGCTGCAGATCTCGTGTGGAGATGTAGATCTGAAGGGTATCGCCGTAGGGACAGCTCTTCACTTCAGTCTGGAATCGCGCGTAGTCACCGACTTTCTTGAAGCGCTTCATCTCCGCAACCACCTTGATTTCGTCCTCATACTCTGCAATCCCTGTGCCGGTGGGCTCACTCTGCAACACGATAATGGTTGGATGAAGATGTAACGGAACATCTACTGTGACCTCATTTGGTACCCAGAAGACGTTCTCTTCCTTGAGCGGTGGATTCATGGTGATTTTTATTCCGCAGTCTGCCGGATTCTGCATACTCCCGCCCGAGCACGCGTGCTTCTGTTGCGCCGAACAGGTCAGCCCAATCGCGAGAACTGAGATCAGGCAAAACAACAATCCCACGGCAAATATCGAAGAAAGTTTGTGGCAAATGTATGCGTCGCACCGTCTGGTGGAAACTTGTTTCATCGCTGGGGTGCGAGCTGCGTGCAAATGGACCATCGCTTTGACTGTCTCAATTCGCGATTATCCCCCTCACTCTGCGGTTGTGCAACCCGCGTCAACACTGCTTTTCGCAACAACGTAAAAGCTCGATGAATCGCGCTGCGCGCGCGGTTGACATGTCCGCCACGCAAATCTAAACTCAAATGTTTACCTGCACGTGCTGGAAAGTTTCTGAGTGCTTGCGCAATCATGCCGGACTTCTACTTCGCCCGATATCTGCCGTTGTTGATCCACGTCCTGGTCGCCGGGGGCGTGGCCTCGGCGATTGTGCTGCTCTCCTATTTCATCGGCCAGCACAAGTACAACAAATCCAAGATGTCTCCCTACGAATGCGGCATGGAGCCCGTCGGCAACGCCCGTCAGCGCTTCACCGTGAAGTTCTACCTGGTGGCGATGCTGTTCATCCTGTTCGACGTGGAAGCTGTGTTCCTCTATCCCTGGGCGGTGGTGCAGCGCGATCTGAAATCCGCAGGCCTGGGCATGTTCTGGTTCTGGGAGATGCTGGTGTACATCGGCATCGTGCTCGCCGGTTACTGGTATTGCTGGAAGAAGGGCGTACTCGACTGGAACAAACAAGGCAAGGCCGAGAGGATTTGAGGGATGGCACTGGAGCCGGCGATCACCGACATCGAGCAACTGAAAGATCGTCCTGAACTGGCGCGCCTGCTGGCGTGGAATGCGGGCGCGATTACGGGCGCAAAGTTCGACCGCAACGAGCTCACGATCTGGGTCGACCGCACCGGGCTGCGCGAAGCCTGTCTGACCCTCAAGAACGATCCGCAGTTGCAGTACAACGCCTTAGCCGACATCACCTGCGTGGACTGGTATCCCAAGGCCCCCCGCTTCGAAGTCGTGTACCAACTGTTCTCCATTCCGAATAAGAACTACCTGCGCCTGAAGGTGAAGGTCTCCGGCGAGGACGCCAGCCTTGACTCGCTGGTGCCCATCTGGCCGGGCGCAAATTCCTTCGAACGCGAAGTCTTCGACCTGTTCGGCGTCCGCTTCGACGAGCACCCCAATCTCAAGCGCATCATGATGCCCGAGGATTGGGAAGGCCATCCGCTGCGCAAGGATTATCCCGTCGAGGGTTACCGCTAATCATGGCCCACATGACTCCAACCCCGGTGCTGGATCCGTCCGACGACAAGACGATGGTCCTGAACATGGGGCCGCAGCATCCCTCGACCCATGGCGTGCTCCGGTTACTGCTGGAGATTGACGGCGAGACCATCGTGCGCATCATGCCCGACATCGGGTATCTGCACACGGGCATCGAGAAGACCTGCGAAGCCAAGTTTTACCAGCAGGTCGTTCCCTTGACCGACCGCATCGATTATCTCTGCCCCATGACCAACAACCTGGCGTATTGCCTGGCGGTGGAGAAGTTGCTGGGGCTGGAAATTCCGCCCAAGGCGCAGTGGATTCGCGTCATGTTGAATGAACTGACGCGCATCAACTCGCACCTGGTGTGGCTGGGTACCCACGCCATGGACATTGGCGCCATGACGGTCTTCCTGTATTGCTTCCGCGAGCGCGAAGACGTGCTGCGTCTCTTCGAGGCGGTTTCCGGGCAGCGCATGATGACGTCGTACTTCCGCATCGGTGGACTGGCGCTGGAGCCTCCGCTCGGCTTCTTCGACCGCGTCAAGAGTTTCAACGATCGCTTTCCCGCGAACATCGACGAGTACGAGAGCCTGCTGACCAGTAATCCCATTTGGACGGGACGCACCAAGGGCATCGCCTATCTGTCGGGGGAAGATGCGATCTCGCTTTGCGCAACCGGCCCGACGCTGCGGGCCAGTGGCGTCGATGTCGATCTGCGCCGCGACAAGCCGTATAGCGGCTATGAGAAATTCCAGTTCAACGTTCCGGTATCGAACGATGGCGATGTCTTTGCGCGTTATATCGTGCGGGTGGCGGAACTTCGCGAATCACAGAAGATCGTGAAGCAGGCGCTGGAGGGCGTCCCTGAAGGCCCGGTGAAAGCTGACGCTCCGCATGTCGTACTGCCCGACCGCGAGAAGATGAAGACGCAGATGGAAGCGCTCATCTATCACTTCAAGATTGTGACCGAGGGATTCACCGTACCGGCGGGCGAAGTGTATATGCCGATCGAGTCGCCGCGCGGCGAGATGGGCTACTACGTGGTGAGCGACGGCACCGCCAAGCCCTACCGCGTGCACATGCGTTCACCGTCATTCGCGAATCTGCAAACACTGCGCAAGATGTGCGAAGGCCGCCTGATCGCCGACGTGGTCGCCGCCATCGGCAGCATCGATATCGTGCTGGGCGATTGCGACCGGTGAGCAGGGGCTAGGGGCTAGTGGTTAATGGCTAGGGGCTAGCGATCGGTGGTTGGTGGTCAGAGCAAACTTTGGTATTTGCCAGTGGAATTTGCTCGCCGAGAATCCAGCGCTGTAGGCGCGAAATAGTCTAGCCCAGCACGGAGCCGCAGGCGGAGTGCTGGGTAGAGTGGAAAATAGATCCGAGTCCCGTAGGGACGACAGAGATTCTCAGCGTTGCTCTTTAGCCATGCATGGCAAGAATTTGCGCATCGCGGTGAGCTAAGCCCGAAGGGCGAAACAAACTTAGCCCAGGGCGTAAGCCCTGGGTAGGCGTGAAGTCAAAGATCCCGAGTCCCGTAGGGACGGCAGAGGAGAAGCAGGTCCCTCGACTCGCCCGCCGCGGCGGGCTCGCTCGGGATGACAGTTTGATTGAAAGCGCGGCTGGGCTGAAAACGATAGGGGTCCTTCGACTCGGGCGCACAAGATCGGCGCGCCTCCGCTCAGGATAACAGCAAACCGGCGCAGGGTTTTTGCTAAAAGCTAGCTAAAAGCTAAAGGCTAAGAGCTAACAGCTTCATGAAATTTTCCGACCAACTCGAGCAACGCTTCTCCACGATGGTCACGCACTACCCGACCAAGCGCTCCGTCCTGGTTCCGATGCTGCTTTACATCCAGGACGAAGTCGGTGCACTGACGGATGAGGCCATCCACGAGATCGCGCAGCGCACGGAACTGTCCGACCTGGAAGTGCGCAACGTCATCAGTTATTACTCGATGCTGCGCACGCGTCCGGTCGGCAAGTACAACCTCCAGGTGTGCACCAATGTGAGCTGCCTGCTGCGCGGAGCCGACGACATCTTCGAACATTGCAAAAAGAAGCTGGCTATCGGCCACAAAGAATCGACTCCCGACGGCCTCTTCCATCTGGAGGAGGTCGAGTGCATCGGCGCATGCTCGTGGGCGCCGGCGCTGATGATGAATTACGAGTTTCACGAGAACCTGACGCCCGCCAAGATCGACGAACTGATTGACGGGCTGAAGAAGAAGGAAGAACAGTAGTCGCCATTCGCTCTTCGCTATTCGCTTTTCGCCAGAAGGCTCACGCGAGTGATTGCTAAAGGCTAAAAGCTAAGGGCTAAAAGCGAAAGGCAAATAGCGAACAGCGAATAGCGGTTTTCATGGCATATCTCGTTTCCCATCCCGATGAGGTCAAGGTCGTCTCCAAGCGCTTCGGCATGGGTGCGACCAATCTCGACCGCTATCTCGAACTGGACGGCTACAAGGCCGTGCAGAAGGCCATCTCGATGGGTTCCGACGCCATCATCAACGAAGTGAAGGGGTCGAATCTGCGTGGCCGTGGCGGCGCCGGATTTCCCACCGGCATGAAGTGGTCGTTTGTGCCCAAGCAGTCCCCGAAGCCGAAGTACGTGCTGTGCAACGGCGACGAGAGCGAGCCCGGCACCTGCAAAGACCGCCTGATCTTCGAACATGATCCTCACGCGGTCATCGAAGGCGTGATGATTGCGGCGCTCGCCGTCGGCGCCAAGTCCGGCTACATCTATGTGCGCGGCGAGTATCGCTACCTGCTCGAGATCATGGAGAAGGCCGTGGCCGACGCTTACGCGCGCGGCTTCATCGGCAAGAACATCTTCGGCTCCGGCGTTGATCTCGAAATCTTCACGCATTCCGGCGCGGGCGCTTACGAAGTTGGCGAAGAGTCGGCGCTGATGGAGTCGCTCGAAGGCAAGCGCGGCATACCGCGCATTCGGCCTCCTTTCCCGGCAGTCGTCGGATTGTGGGGCGGGCCAACCGTGATCAACAATGCCGAGACCCTGGCCAGCGTGCCGCACATCATCCTCGGCGGTGGCGAATGGTTTGCCAATCTGGGCACACCCAGAAACGGTGGGACGCGCCTGTTCTGCATGAGCGGCGAACTCGAGAAACCCGGCGTATATGAGTTGCCCATGGGCTACAACCTGAAGAAGATGATCTACGAAGTTTCGGGCGGCATGACCAAGGGTAGGAATTTGAAGGGCGTGGTGCCGGGTGGGTCGTCGGTGCAGATTCTCAAGCCTGACGAAATCGATGTCGCCATGGACTTCGACTCGATGATGAAGGCGGGCTCGATGCTCGGCTCCGGCGGCGTGATCGTCCTCGACGACCAGATGTGCATCGTGAGGTTCGCTCTGCGCGTGGCCAAGTTTTACCAGCACGAGAGCTGCGGCTGGTGCATCCCTTGCCGCGAAGGTACCGACTGGATGAAGAAGACGCTGACGCGCTTCCATGCGGGCGGCGGCGTGGCCAAGGACATCGACAAC
>DATCCF010000330.1:0-2718 GCA_036511435.1 Terriglobales bacterium
AACCGGGAGGATGAACATGAATTTCTCGCGCCGGGACTTGGGCCTCTTACTTCCCGCTCTGGCGGCAGCGGGAGCCGCCGCGCAACAAAGACAGGGCCAGACGCTGTCCTCGAAGGTCTACCGCAACGACCAGATTCCCTACGAGGGCGCCCCGCGGAAGAAGGGCCGGCAGTTCTTCCATGCGGCGACCCATAAGGGTTTCAACGTGGAAATGCACGAGACGATCCTCGGCGCGGGCACGCAGACACACGATCCGCACAAGCATCAGAACTCCTGATCTCGTCCCGTGAATACACGGGCAACGTGGAAATTGGATTGACCCCGGATTGCACTTGCGCAACGAGTTGTGGAGGCGTGAGACTGGGGCATGCCGCAGTTGCAGTTGCCGATTTTCCCGGCTGGTACGACTCCCATTACGGCCGAGCTGGCTTTTGATTGCCAGGACGGGAAAGTGACCTACCTGAATGGGCATCTGCCCGTTTTTCAGCATGCGCAAGAAGACTTGCCCGCGTTCCGGTTGTTCACCAGTCAACTGGTGGTGAACGGTACGGTGAGTCAGGCCGAGATCGCGCGAGCGTTTCATGTGCCATCGAAAACGGTGAAGCGTTACGTGAAGCGATTGCGGGAAGGTAGTTCGAAGAGCTTTTTCCAGACGCCGCGGAGACGCTCGGCATCGGTGCTTAAGGGCGAAGTTCGGGAACGAGCGCAAGTCCTGTTGGACGAGGGGCAGGCAGTGCCAGACGTAGCGAGGAAGCTGGGAGTGTTGCCTAACACATTGCATAAAGCCATCCGCACCGAACGCTTGCACCAGGCCAAAAAAAAGATAGTGTAGCCGGCGCCAGCGAAACCGAGGCGACCAGCAAGAGCCAGCGCAGCGAAAGCGACAGCGCCGCAGCGATGGGCTATGCCACCACGCGGACCGCCGAACGGGTGGCGGCGGCGCTGGGAAAGGCGGCAGCGGCGCCGATCCAGTTTGGACCCGCGCACGACGTTCCCAAGGGCGGCGTGCTGCTGGCGCTGCCGGCACTGCTGGCGGTGGGGCTGTTGCGCCACACCGCGGCCATGTACCAGCTACCCAAAGGCTTCTACGGTATCGCCAGCATATTTTTGCTATTGGCCCTGCAGGCGTTGGCGCGCGTCAAATCCATCGAACAGTTGCGCTATGTGGCGCCCGGCGAGTGGGGCAATCTGTTGGGGCTGGACCGTATTCCGGAGGTGCGGACGCTACGGCAGAAGTTGGAGATCTTGTGCCAGGAGGCGGGGCGCGCCATGCGCTGGAATACGGAACTGGCCAAGGAGTGGATCGCCGGACAACGCGAAAGTGAAATGGTCTTCTATATCGACGGCCACGTGCGGGTCTATCACGGAGACCTGACGCCGTTGCCGCATCACTACGTAGCGCGCGAGCGGCTGTGCCTGCGCGCCACCACGGATTACTGGATCAATGCCATGGACGGGCAGCCCTTCGTGTTTGTGAACAAAGAAGTGGACCCGGGACTGCTGGCGACGCTGCGCAGCGATCTGGTGCCTTGGCTGGAAACCAACGCCCCAGCTTCCGACGAACTGCAACAGCGCATGCGGGACGATCCACGCCAGCATCGGTTCACGCTGGTGTTCGACCGCGAAGCTTATAGCCCGGGATTCTTCGCCGAAATGAAGCTTCGGCGCATTGCCATTCTGAGCTATCACAAATATCCAGGAGAAGACTGGCCAGTGGAGGAATTTGCCGATTGTAGTGTCCGGTTGGGGAGCGGCGAAGAGGTGACCATGAAGCTCGCCGAGCGGGGCACGATGCTGCCCAACCATCTGTGGGTGCGCGAGGTGCGCAAGCTGTCCGAGGGCGGCCACCAAACCTCCATTCTGAGCACCAACTACCAAGCCGATTACACCCTCTTGGCGGTCTCCATGTTTGCCCGATGGTCCCAGGAGAACTTCTACAAATACATGCGGCAGCACTATGGTTTGGACCGCCTTGCCGAGTACGGAACCGAACCGGTTCCTGACCCCATCCAGGCCGTCAATCCGGCTTGGCGCAGGCTCGATGCCCAGATCCGCGCCCAGGACGGAAAACGGCGGCGGCAACTGGCGCTGTTTGGCGCTTTGGACCTGTCAGAGTCAGGGCTGGCCGAGCAAGAGGTGGATGGTTACCAACGGAAAAAGGGGCAACTGCAGGAGACTATCGAGGACCTGGATCGCCAGATCCAGCAACTCAAAGCGCAGCGCAAGCAGACGCCGCATCACATTCCCGTCAAGGATCTGCCGGAATCGGATCGCTTCAGTCGCCTGCTCACCGAGCGGAAGCACTTCATCGACACCATCAAACTCATCGCCTACCGGGCCGAAACCAGTATGGCCTCGCTACTCCGCGATAAGCTCAGCCGGGCCGACGACGCGCGCGCACTGCTGCGCCAGATCTACGACACGGAGGTGGATCTGATTCCAGATATCGAGAACAAAACCTTGACCGTGCGACTGCATCATCTCACGCAGGCCGCCCATGATGAAGCGGTTCGATACCTATGCGATCAACTCAACGCCACCGCCACCATCTTCCCCGATACGGAACTCAGGCTGGTCTACCAAGTGGGGGCATCGCAAATTCCTTGAGATCAGGATCTCTGAGTTGGTGGCAATCGGTGCGGCGGAGGGGCAACGTCCCCTTCGTCGTGAAGCGTTTGACCGGATCGTCGCTCAGTATCTCCCCGCTCCCGCGATTTT
>DATCCF010000331.1:0-6035 GCA_036511435.1 Terriglobales bacterium
AAGGTCTGCAGCGGCTTGAAGCGGGTGATGCGCTCTGCCAGGTTGCGCATGGCCGCCGACCAGCGAAGGTTCAGCAGCACCAGCGCGATCACGGCTCCGTATAGGAAGTCCCACAGGATGAGCCAATAGCCGCCCTCGAAATAGGCGTCGCTGCGGGCCCGCGCGCTGGCCGGTATTCGCGCCAGGTAAGCGTCGGTGGCAGCCTCCACGCTGAAGTTGGGGGAAGGCTGCGCTTCGGGCGGCACCGTCGTTATCGAAGGCATTTCGTTGGCCGCATTGCTGCCGGCCGACGGCGGCGCCGATTGAGCTGAGGCGATGCCCAAACCCAGGCAGAAGACAAGTAGGAACACGGCGCAAGCCGCCCGTATGCCGGAGAACATAAGAAAAGTTGCCTCGTGGGAGAGTCGGTAGGAGTATATACGGGCGAGTGTGGCAGATAGTTTCCAGGGAGCCGGAAAAGCAGCTATGCCGTGGAATATCGGGATTGCAAGAGAGTCGAGGAGTCTGGATTATTCATGAGCGCACGTAGTTTCTTGGGTGTCATCCTGAGTGTCACATGGGCCTGCGGCCCACCCTTAGGAATGAAAAAAAATGTTCGCCTGTCATCCTTCAACCTCTCGCTCAGGATGACAGACAAGAATTACCTTCCCTCATCAATGCAAACGCCGAACGATAACATCATTGCTTGGGGAGAACTGGGCATGAGAAGCTAGGAAGCATTCGGATGAGGGACGTATCGGCACTGCGGATTGCCATGGCTGCCGGACGCCCCGCATCGCAGGTCATTCAGGCAGAGACGCATGAAAGATCAGCCGATTAGTGAAACCACCAAGAAGATCATGCAGGAACTGCGAAAGGGGACGCGCTCGCAGTCCGACATTGCGCGCGAATTTGGTGTCTCGCGGCAATGGGTGAGTTTGGTTAAGGCCAAGGAGCAGAAACGCCGTCAGCGCGCCGCCAGACGATCCCGGTCCTCGCCAGCATAATGGTGGCGCGATAAATCGCGCGGGGTGGGCTGGAGCGTACCATGTTCCCAGCGCGGCTCGTGGCCCTGCTGCCACGAACTGCCGCCGCGCTGGGAGGAGTTTTCCACCGGGCCTACTTTTTTCGCTCCCCTGCAACCCGGTGGCACTCGTTTGACTACTTATGACTTAGCAAGCGGCATACCAAAGCCAGGAAGGCGCCTTCCGAGCATCGCTTCGTCCGCAAGTTATTGCGTTTGCAATCGGGGATAAAGGGTGTCAGTCCGGGCGCGTGTGGCAGGCATCACCGCCGCTGGTGGTTCACGCTATCTGACTGGATAGCTGAACTATCCGAAGGGTTAGGGCTCACCTTCTGCGGCGCCTGCGCATTGCCTCTGCCTTCCGCCATGTGATAACGTCCGCTCGTCCCCTGTTGTCGAACTTTCACCCCAGCAACTGCCCGCCACGGCGGGGCGCTTGCCGGGAAGCCCGGCCTGGAGGAGAACGGCATGATTGCTCTCGTCATTGTTATCGTCATACTGGCTGTCATCGCGTTCGCGCTGATCGGCATTTACAACGGTCTGGTGCAGTTGAAGGTCCGCGCCGACAACGCCTGGGCCGATATCGATGTGCAACTGAAGCGCCGCTACGACCTTATCCCCAACCTGGTCGAAACCGTGAAGGGCTACGCCGCGCACGAAAAAGGGACCTTCGAAAACATCGCCAAGTATCGCAGTGCGGCCATGACCGCCACCACTCCGGCGGAGAAGAGCGAAGCTGAGGGACAGCTCACCTACGCTTTGCGCGGGCTGCTCGCGGTGGCCGAGGCCTACCCGCAATTGCGCGCTTCGGAGCAGTTCCAGGCGCTGCAAGGTTCGCTGAGCGGGCTGGAAGATGCGATTCAGAATGCGCGCCGTTATTACAACGCGGTGGTGCGCGACCTGAACACCAAAATCCAGACCTTTCCCACCAACATCGTGGCCGGCATGTTCAACATCCAGCAGAAGCAGTTCTTCGATATCACCGAACCGACGCAGCGCGAACCGGTCGCGGTGAAGTTCTGAAAAGCAGCAGTTAGCCATTAGCATTTAGCACTTGTGAGGCGCAATAATGCTAAGAAAAAGTATGCGTAGAGCTATCCTCCCTATATTTGGTCTGGCGGTATTGGCTTCGGGCCTCTTGGGCGGCTTTAGGTGCGTTGCACAAGCTCCTCCGACGCTTGAGGCAGAACTTGCCCGCCACGGAGTTCCACTCACACCGGAAAGCCTGCACTCGGCTTTGACAGATCAAAGACCGGCGGTCAGAAGCTTGGCTGCCGGCGAACTCGCAGCAATGAAAGACGCGGCATCGGTGCCGCTTATTGTGAAAGCTTTGGAGAAGGAGAAAGACGCGCAAGTCAAATTTAATATGGCTGCAGCATTGCTATCGTTCCATTCCGCAGCGGGCACCGAAGTGCTCTCACACATCTGCAACGACAAATCGGGGCCGGAAGGGCGCCGACTAGATGCTGCGTCAAGGCTGGTGAACACGGGCGAGTTTCAATGTTTGTCCTCGGTGCTGGACATGTTACAGGAAACGACGGACTCCTCGGTCAAGGCTTCGGCCTTGCTGATCGTCGCGCACGTAAAGGCTGTTCCAGCTTCGCTTATCGCAGAGGTTCACGTCGCATTGCTAGCCAGCTTACAAGATGAAAGCTCTGCCGTCCGATATTACGCGAGTAAATGCATTGCAGCAGTAGGTGACAAAGCTGCTATACCTAATCTGCAGGCAGCGATTGCGAATGAATCAGACGAATCAACACGGAAGTTTATGAAAGAGTCGTTGACGATTTTAGAAAAAGAGCCTTGAAAAGCGCGCTACCATGTGCTTCAGGCCGGCGGCGATGAGAATGCGGCCCCAGCAGGTCGCTTCCTGAAAGTTTTCGCCCTCACGAAGGGCAAAAGTGATCAGAGCCTTTTGTGCGATAGCAGGAGGAGCGCGTCACCGCTTCTCCTGCGTTGAAGCCCGGCGTTCCTTCGCTCTTGTGTATGTAGGCTCTAGAGCCGACTTCGAGCAAATCGCCACGTTTGGTCTTAAACACTGGCGCGTTCTGCACCGCATTGCACGACGTATACGGCGCTAAGAAGATTGTGGCCACGCGCGAATTTAAACTATACGGGCTTTCGCAGGGCATACTGCTGCGCTTTGAAGATCACCTTTTAGAGGATTTGGAGATTAAAAAGGAGATTCCTGCTTAAGGCCGGCTCTACCACCATAGGGAACCTCACAAGTACCAAGTGCTAAGTGCCAAATGCTAAGTGCCAAATGCCAAATGCTAACTGCTAAATGCCAAGCGCCGGGTGCCCCACCCTTGTCCGCTGCATTTGCGGACAGGGTGGGTCGCCGCGCCATCATCCTTCTGCTGTTCTGCCTCGCGCTGGTCCTTCCCGCCTCCGCCCGCGACTGGCACATTGCCCGCTTCGAAACCCGCATGTACGTTGCCTCCGACGGGGTGGCCATCGTCAACGAGCACATTGACGTTGCCTTCATCGGCGAATATCACGGCATCTACCGTGACATTCCTATCGAATATCCCGGGCCGCACGGCACCAACTACACCCTGTTCCTCAAAGTCACCAGCGTCATCGATGGCAGCGGCCATAAGCTGAAGTACGACTCCAGCACCCGGAACGGCAGCCGCCATCTCAATATCTACATTCCCGACGCGGTGGACACCACGCGCACCGTGATCATCACCTACAAGGTCACCAATGCGGTGCGCTGGTTCGACGGCCACGACGAGCTTTACTGGAACGTGACCGGCAACGACTGGCCGGTGCCGATTGACAGCGCCGCGGCGGCGATCACCTTCCCGCCGAATGCCGCCGGCAACTTGCGCGCGCAAGCCTTCACCGGCGCGTATGGATCGGTGGAGCAGGACGCCACCGCCGAAGTTCGCAACAACACGGTGCTGGTCGAGGCCAACAACCCGCTCTCCATGCGCGGCGGGCTGACGGCCGACGTTTACATCGGCAAAGGCGTGCTGACGCAGCCCAGCAAAGGCACGCAGGCGATGTGGTTTCTGCGCAGCAATCCTGTGGTGCTGCTGCCGCTGTGGGCGGTCATCGTGATGTTCTTCTTCTGGTGGACGAAAGGCCGTGATCCCCAGCCCGGCATCTCGGTCGCGCCCATGTACGAGCCGCCGAAAGACCTGACCCCCGCCGAAGTCGGCACCCTGATCGATGACGCCGTCCATCCCCGCGACATCACCTCGACCATGGTGGACCTGGCGGTGAAGGGCTATCTCAAGATCGAGGAGACAGAATCGAAGGTCCTGCTGTTCACTCATCGCGATTACACTTTCCACGCGCTGAAGCCGCCTGACACTTGGAGCTCGCTCGAACCCCACGAGCGCGTGATGCTGAACCACATGTTCAATGGCGGGGCCACGCAGGTACGCCTGTCGGACCTGAAGAACCAGTTCTACGTCGCCATCCCGACCATGAAGAACGATATTCTCGCGGAGCTGAAGGGCAAGGGAATGTACTCGGTCGATCCGGAATCGGCGCACGCCTACGTGCTGGCGGGAATCTTGTTTACGGCAGCGCCCTTCGTGCTGGCCCAGGTCCTGGGCTGGGGCTCGATGCTGGATTCGCCGGGCCTGCTGATTGCCGCGGGAATTCTAGGGGTGATCATCGTCTTCCTGTTCGCGCGCATCATGACTGCGAAATCGCTGAAGGGCGTGCGCACCAAGGTTGAGATCCTCGGCTTCCAGGAGTTCATTAACCGCGTGGACGCCGACCGCTTGAAGCGCATGCCGCCCGATACCTTCGAGAAGTTTCTGCCGTACGCCATGGCGCTGGGCATCGAGAACCGCTGGGCCAAGGCCTTCCAGGGAATCGCGCAGAACCAGCCAACGTGGTACGTGGGACCAACGCCTTATGTGGGATTCAATCCCATCTTCTTCGCCGGGGCCATGCACGCTATGGCGATGGACGCGCACCAGGCCTTCGTGGCCGCTCCGCGCGCCAGCAGCACGGGCTCGGGATGGGGCGGCGGAGGAGGTGGCGGCGGCTTCAGCGGCGGTGGCTTCGGCGGCGGAGGCGGTGGAGCGTTTTGAAGGCAGCGTAATTTTTTTGTTTGTCATCCTGAGCGAGGAGCGCAGCGACGAGTCGAAGGACCCCTATCGCCGCTCAAATCTATCCTTAAAACGTGGTTCTTGCTGGCTTCTCGTACCACCCGTGGCTCAAGTCCTTCCACTGCGGGTTGCCCTCCTCGATCAGCGCAATCTTTCTCTCCCGCTTCCAACCCTTCAACTGTTTTTCGCGAGCAATGGCTGTCGAAACCTCCCCATAGGTCTCGTAATAGAGCAAGCGGTCAACCCCATAGGTAGTGGCTCAATCAAACTGAGCCACTACCACCCCATACTTGGCGGTGAATCCGCGAAACGTGTGCTCTTTGTGCTGACGCACTCGAAAGGGCAGATTGCTGGTGATGCCGATGTACAGCGTGCCGCTGAGGCTGCCGAGAATGTAAACCGAATAGCGACGCTCGCGCTGGTTACGCATGGTTTCTGACGACTATAGGGGTCCTTCGCTGCGCTCAGGATGACAGGATGACGGTTTTGGGGCGGTGATGCATAACCTCAGCAAACGTGATGTCGTACACGCGCCATGTCGGTCATCCTGAGCGACGAGCGCAGCGAGGAGTCGAAGGACCCCTATTGGCCGCCGGCATTCCCAGACTTGTTGGTGTGCAGCGCGGACAACCAGCGATCCTGCAGCTATAGGGGTCCTTCGACTCGCTCCGCTCGCTCAGGATGACAGACAGAAAAACAGGTAATTATGTCAACGGCGGACGAGGGAACCGCGAGAGCTGCTTTGGCTAGGGTTAGGTCTTGAGCAAGCGAACGATAGTGCGGAGCAGCACTTCAGGAGATTCGCCTTTGGGCAGGAACCCATCGGCAAATTCGATTCCCTCGGGTGTGTCCGAGGCCGCCGAGACGATAAGGATGGGTACGTGCGGCTTGATGGTCTTCATCTCCCTGGCGATTTCTGTCCCGGTTTTGCCAGTCAGGAAGTGGTCGGCAATCAC
>DATCCF010000332.1:0-6414 GCA_036511435.1 Terriglobales bacterium
TTCGCTCATAGACCTGCAGAAGCTTGCAGCGCAAATCATCCGAATATGGTCGTGGCATGGCTGGGCTTGCGGAGATCGCCATCTGCAGCCTACTGCCTCCCCTCACTTTCGGATATAGCTTCTAAGGAACTGCTCTAGAACAGCTTGCTAAGGGATACGTTTTGCGGGGGCAAGGTCAAATGACTTTATTCATGGGCGAGTAGAGTGGAGCAAAGTGAGGCAGCCCTGAATGTGGTCCCAGTGAAAATGTGTCATTAGAACGTGCAAAGTAAGATTGGAGTTATTGAATTCGTTTTGCAGAGATGCCCCAAGTTGCACGGATACTGTTCCCGCGTCGATCATGATGACCCCGTCGCTAGACCGCACCTCCAGGCAGGTGGTATTCCCTCCATAACCCAAATGGCTCGGCGCAGAAGTCGGTATCGTTCCACGAACGCCCCAGAACTTCAATCGCAAAGCAGAGTTGTCCCCCATGATGCCCCTTGGTTTCGTTAGGTTACGGAGGACGCTGGTGTTCGGTCAAAACCTGCGTTCACCTGGAATGATGCGAGACGCGCCATTATGACTGTAATCGGGCCAAAGTCAAACAGTTCTTCTTCCCGGAGCGCACGCCGGGCATGAATGCTTAAGCCCCCGAAGTCTTGCGGGTATCGCCTCCCAACCAGTAGACGATTGAGAAGCTCACAACGCGGTCCATTACGACAAGTCCTGCACGCGCACGCCGGCTGCTTTGAGCCGCTGATTGACCTCGCGCGCAATGGCTACGCTGCCCGGCGTGTCGGAGTGAATGCACATGGTGCGCGCTTCAACCGTTAGTTCGGAGCCGTCGCTAGCGATAATCCTGTGCCGCACCGCGATGTCAATGGCTTGCTGCGCGGCGCGCGCAGGATTATCAAGTAGCGCCCCGAAAAGAGTACGTTTACGCAGAGTGCCGTCCGGTTCGTAAGCACGGTCAGCGAAGGCTTCGGCAGCGAATCGCAATCCCATTGCATGCCAGACGTCCAGAACCGGCGAGCCGGCCTGGCCGACCATGACCAGCCCTGGATCGATCGCCTTCACGGCGCGGCCTATTGCAAGCGCAACTTCGCGGTTGGTGTTGGCGGCGTGATACAGCGCGCCGTGCGGCTTTACGTGCCCTAGCCGCATGTCCAAGAACTCGGCAATCTTCACCAGCGCCGCGATCTGCTGGCCCACAGAACCCTCGATTTCCGCCGGAGAAAGCGGCGATTCGACGCGTCCGAAATTCGCGCGATCAGGATAGCCCGGGTGCGCCCCAACGGCGACTTTCAACTGGCGAGCGGCGGACAGCGTCTGCCGCATGGTTTGTTCATTGCCCGCGTGTCCCCCGCACGCGACGTTGGCGGAGGTGATGTAGCGCATCAACTCGAAGTCAGTTCCATTGGCCAGCGATTCTTCGAACTCACCCAGGTCGGCGTTGATATCGATTGTAAGATCACTCATTTGAAAATCCCCGTCAGCCAGCGCTCCTGCTCGCCTATCGCTTGGACGGCTTCTGCAATGGAAACTTCGACGAGTCCCACCTCGTCGCGGGGCCGCAACTGGCCGACACGGTGCATATCGGCCGCGATCACATTCACGATCTTGGGATATCCACCGGTGGTCTGCTGATCGACAAACAGAATGATCGGCTGACCATCCTGCGGCACCTGAATGGCCCCGAGCGGGATACCGTCCGTAAGCAGCTCGGATGGCTCGCGCGGGTGCACGGCCTCTCCCTTCAGCCGCAGGCCGGTGCGGTCCGACTGCTCGCTGACGATGTAGGCGCTGGAGAACAATGTCTCGAATGCCTCCGGCCCGAACCAGTCCTGCTGCGGGCCTTTGGTCACACGCAACGGTCGCGGAGCGCGCCATGAGTCAAGGGCACCCGGACGCAGCGAGCGGACGCGGAACGAGCCGTGCTGCCGAACCGGCAACACGTCGCCGCTCTGCAATCTGCGCCCCTTGAACCCTCCAAAGTGGCCGGCGACAAACGTTGACGCGCTGCCCATGACCAGGGGAGTGTCGAATCCGCCTTGGACAGAGAGGTAGCATCGCGCGCCGGTCGTCATGCTCCCACATTTTAGGACTGTTCCTGCGGGAAGCTCGAACGCTGCGTTGACTGGCACTTAAGCAAAACCGGCTTTGCATTCGCAACTGGCGCCGGTGAGCGCGACGATGGCGCTTTCCTCGAATTCCAGGATTGCGCCGAGCAGCGTCATCTCCAGCGCGGGGACGTTCTCCTCGTTGCCCACCAGCAGATTGGCAATGCGGAACGACAACGCATCGGCGGCCCCGGCGGGAGAGATACCGAGGTGAGCATAGCCGTAACGTCCCAGGTCCTGGATGGTTGTGAAGAACCCCGGCTTGGCAACCCGAATCGTCATGTAAGCCGAGCCTCAGCCCGTCGCGGCAGGTCTTCGAAGGTGGCGCGATCAATCGGAGAGAATTTCATTCTGTCGCCCGGTTGCAGGCGAGTTGGCGGCGTTGCTTGGGGATCGAACATAGGCAGAGGCGTTCGTCCGATCAGCCTCCATCCTCCGGGAGAATCAACGGGATAGATTCCCGTCTGACTGCCGGCAATCCCCACACTTCCGCCGACAATGGATGGCCTGGGAGTCGCGAGCCTGGGCATGTGCAAAACCTCCGGCAACCCACCGAGGTAAACGAAACCCGGAGAGAATCCGAGGAAATATACGAGATACGTCGGGGAGGAATGTAGCCGGACAACCTCTTCCAGGGAAAGCCCAGCCTGCTGCGCGACATCCAGCAGATCGGGACCGAACTCGAGGTCGTAACAGACCGGAATGGTGACCACATGGGCGCGCCGGTCGACCGTGGAGTCGCTTGCCAGTGCCAGTTGTTTAACCACCGAGCTCAGTTCGTCGTGCGTCAGCCGTAGCGGATCGAAATCAATGAGCAGTGACGCGTATCCCGGATGGAGGTTGCGGATCCGCGGATCATGCCAGGCCTGGAATGCATGAAACAGTGCAATCACGCGCTCGTGAAGTGCGGGCGAGATTGCATTCCCGAAGACCACCAACAGCGACGAATCGCTCGCCGGAATGATTTTCACAGGTGCCTGCACCTTACCCGCAAGAATAGACGATCTCAACCGGCGGTCGGCTTCGGGCGCACGTCTGAAGCGCTGCTCCACCCATCACTGAATACAACAACTCTGAAACTGCTCTAGTGATCGGTCGAGTCGGAATGGTGCTTTTGCAGTTGCGGTTGAGAAGATGGTACCTGACTATCTGGGGAGGCTGACACGATTGCCGCCGGAGGCATCTCTGCTGTTTCGCCCGGGTCTGCAACGCGCGGCTGCTCCTCGCGCGCGGGACGCGGGACGTAGCCATCCAACAAACGATGATGCATGCTGTAGAGCGCTAATTCAAGGCGGTCGCTGACCTGGAGCTTGTCGTAAATTTTCCGCAGGTAGTTCTTTACCACCTGCTCCGTGGTGCCGACTTGTCGCGCGATGTCTTTGTTCTTCAGCCCCTGCGTGACGCCACTGATCATCAGCATTTCTTTCTCGCTAAGACGCAACTGTTGTCCGGGGGCGACCCCTTGCAGAGCTTGCGAGCGATAGGCTTGGATTACCCAGTTTACGCCTTGCTTGTCGAGCCAGGTTTCGCCGGCCGCGACCTTGCGGACACAGCGCACCAGCAAATCGGGCGAGACGGCGCGAGTGAGAATGCCGCGAACTCCGCGACGCAGGTAATCCACCGTTTCCTGCTCTCCAGGCCGCTGCGTAACCAGAATCAATTTCGCTGCGGGAAGGGCCCGCCGCGCCACTTCGCTGACCGCTTCCGCCGGCGTGTGAGACAATCCCGCCTCGAAGAGAATCACGTCGGCCGGCGTTTCTGCAACTACGCTGAGCGTCTCCGGCAGGTTATCGGCCTGGGCGACCACATCCAAATCGCTTTCCCCCGAGAAAATCCTGGCCATCCCCACCCGGAAGATCGCTTCCGAGTCGGCAAGAATAATTCGCACCCGAACGGATTCCGGTTGCAAGGAGGATTGTCGGGACGAAGAGGGAGGTGAAACATCCTCCCTGCCGTTGCGGGCGCGAGGGGCCGTTGTGCCACCCTGAGCTGCCGGTTTAGATACGTTCGAAGTGGTATTCATCGATAACTACCGCTACGCTTCGTGCCGGCTTTTCTTCTGAGAATCGCACTACGCGGCCCTGGCATCTCACTAACACCGGATGCTTCGTTCCCAGAACATCGCCCGGCATTTCAATGGTGAACTCAACCTCCGAACCCACAGCGATTTCGGATTCGGTTTGAAACAGCATGCCGCCGGCTGAAATATCGATCGTTTTCGCGTGGTATTCCGCAGTTGCAGTCTTCAGGGTTACCGGAAGGTGAAGGGGAAACCGAATCGAATTACGAAGGTCAGACTGGTGGCCAGTACTCATAACAAGTACTCATAACAGGTTACCGACAATAAAGCATCGAGTAACGGTCAGGCGCTTGTTACTAAAGTACCATTAAGCCAGCACCATAAACAGAAAAATCGCAGGAACTCGCAAGAAATCGGGTCCCGAAGCAGGAAGCAGGCCCCTAGGTGACCACTGCAGATCTCAATTCTTGGGAAGTCGCGATGCCAAAGGGCAGATAGCTCCTCCGGGGCGGCAGCGGAATAATTTCTTCTAAGTTGATGTAATTAAGCTGTTTATCTTCGGCAACCCCGCTCGTAACCTGACGCTTTGCAACCTCAGAACCTCGTAGTCTCGGTGAAATTGAACTCACGCACTTTCATTGGCGGCGCCACCATGTCGAACGACTCTTCCCCACACGAGCGCACCGGGTCTCCCATTGCCTCAACGTTTTGCAACATGTGCAAGAGGCTCTCGTTGAAACGAAAGTTCCGGATGCCGCAGACCACCCTGCCATTTTCGACCAGAAAAGTGCCGTCGCGAGTCATGCCCGTGAGGATTTTCTCGTAGGGATCAACCTCGCGGATGTACCACAGCCGGGTCACTAGGATGCCATGATCGGTGGAGGCGACCATCTGTTCCACGGTTCGCGATTCGCCTTCCGGGGGACCGGCAAACACGATATTGAGAGGAGCTTCGCCGATCTCGCTGGGCAGCGCGAAGCCATGGCCGGTGGGTCGCACCGGGCCAACTTTGCCGGCCATTTCCGATTCCTTCACTCGCTTTGCACTGGAACGAGAGAAGGTCACTCCCTGAACTATGCCATTCTCGATCAGCTTCAACCGTTGTCGCCTCATCCCTTCACCATCGAAAGGAACGCCTGCCTGCAACGGGTGATACACGTCGTCCCAGACCGTGATGTTCTCGCCGAAGAGCTGGGTCCCAATCCGATCGTTCAGAAATGATCTCTGTTCGAGCAGGGCCGAACCACCAAAATCCCAGAACATGAACCCCACAATGTCGAGCACCGCGGCGGGCTCCAAAATTACGTTGTATTTACCCGGCGACAATTCGCGAGGATTCTTCGATTCGATTGCCTTTACGGCAGCAACTTCCGCCATCCGCACCGGGTCGAGTTGTGCTCGGTCAGGTGAGTTCGCCTTCTGCCATCCTGAGGAGGAGCTGTCGAGCATGCTGACCGAAACTTCGGCTAGAGTCTGCTCGTACCAGTGGGCCACGCCTTTTGAATTGAAGATACCTTCGACAATCGCCGCCGAGGAAAAAATGCCGGCAGCGGCCAGATTGTGCTTCTTCGCGACATCCACCATGGAGGCAACGCCCTGGGCACGGTCTTGCGGTGTAAGCCGGGCCGTGGATTCGAAGTAGCGGTTAACCATCCCATTACCGCAATCTACCGACGCGGCGGCGACTTCTTCTTTCGTTGGCATCGACAACAAATCGGGATCGGGATGCTGCACCTTCGCCAGCGCTTCGGACGACTGCACCACGCGGCGCAGACTGTCATCGTCGTGCTTGTTCGTGCTGGCACGGGCGGTGCGGTTCCCAAAGGCAGAGCGCACTGAAATGTGGTACTCCTCTTCGGCGACGTTCTGGTGAATCGTATTGTTGGCGAAGCGCGTAAGCGCGCTACGGCCGCCGGAGATGAGCAACTCGATCTCGTCAGCCTGGGACAGCCGGCGCAGTTTGTCGAAGATGGAAACAGCAGCGTCCTGGGTAAGCATTCAGCACTCAGTCATCAGCACTCAGTCATCAGCACTCAGTCATCAGCACTCAGTCATCAGCATTCAGCATCAAGCACTCAGCACTCAGCATTCAGCATTCAGCATTCGGACATTATTACCGACCCTGAACGGACGTTCCGACCCGAAACTTGCAGACTAGAGCAGTTTAAGAATTACTGTAGTCGAGCGAGCACGGGTAGAGCGGCGCTTCAGCGCCGCGTTCCCGCTGATCCTTCACCTCCGAGCCGGCTTCAGCCGGCGGCACCTAGACTACACAAATAACTAAACCGCTCT
>DATCCF010000333.1:0-4160 GCA_036511435.1 Terriglobales bacterium
TTCGCTCATAGACCTGCAGAAGCTTGCAGCGCAAATCATCCGAATATGGTCGTGGCATGGCTGGGCTTGCGGAGATCGCCATCTGCAGCCTACTGCCTCCCCTCACTTTCGGATATAGCTTCTAAGGAACTGCTCTAATGAACCTGGCCCTCGACTCCGCATTCGCAAACTGCGCGAAGGCCTATCGCTGGCGCCTCGAACTTACTCCGACGTGAAGTAGTCCACGGAAACGGGGTTCTCAAATAGAGAATAATCGCGCGTCACGACGGTGATACCGCTATCGGTTACGTGATATTTCTGGCGGTCGGCTTCGGTGTCATAACCGATAACCGTTCCCTCGGGGATATCCACGTCGCGATCGATGATGGCCTTGCGAATGCGGCAGTGGCGACCCACCTTTACATGGGAAAAAATAATGCTGGTGTCAATCTCCGAGTAGGAGTTCACCCGCACGTCGGGGGAGAGCACGCTGTTGCGCACAGCCCCGCCAGAGATAATGCAGCCCATCGAGACGATCGAGTCATGCGCTTCTCCGGTGCGACCGGGATCGTTGAATACGAACTTGGCCGGGGGATACTGCCGCATATGGGTGCGAATCGGCCATGCAGCGTCATACACGTTGAAAACCGGAGCCACCGAGACCAGGTCCATGTTGGCCTCGTAATAAGCTTCCAGGGTCCCGACATCACGCCAGTACAGCGCCTCTTTCCGGTTCTCGTCGATGAAGTTGAAGGAGTAAACCTTGTAGTCGTCCACCATGCGGGGCAGGATGTTATGCCCGAAGTCGTGCCGCGAAGTCTGGTCTTCCGCGTCTTTCAGCAGCGCCGGAATGAGCACATCGGTGTTGAACAGGTAAATGCCCATCGAGGCCGAAACCATTCGCGGGTTGTAGGGCGAGCGGAGGTCGGTTTGTTCGGGCTTTTCCTGAAAGCCGACAACTCGACCCGTACGATCAATCTCAACTACGCCAAAAAGCTTCGTCTCCGCCGGATCGATCAGAATAGTAGCCAGCGTGACGTCCGCGCCCGAATCCTTATGCTGACGCAGCATCAGGTCGTAGTTCATCTTGTAGATGTGATCGCCTGACAGGATGAGCACGTAGCGCGGCTGCTCGGAGCCAATGGAGTAGATATTCTGGTACACGGCATCGGCCGTGCCCATATACCAGTTCTCGCTGACCCGTTTCATCGGCGGCAGGATTTCGATGAACTCTCCCAGTTCACGTCCCACAATGTTGCCCCAGCCTTCACGGATGTGGCGGTTCAGTGACAGCGCTTTGTACTGCGTCAGGATATAGACTTTTCGGAGATCGGAATTGATGCAGTTGGAAAGGGTAACGTCAATGATGCGGTAAATGCCGCCGAAGGTGACGGCCGGTTTGGCGCGATCGCGTGTCAGCGGATATAATCGCTCGCCCGCTCCTCCCGCCAGTAAGACTCCGAGGGTGTCTCTCATCCTGATGGTTTCCGAGTACTAATTTCCCCGCTGGACCTAAAAGCTCTTGCTGGAGGGCTGACTGCGCCTTGGTGGCGCGTGCCGGCCCACAGGCGAAGTCGAATGTTAGCACACCGCATGTGGTCCAGGACGCTTCAGCCCGGATGCCTGGGCTGCGACGCTACTTCTCGTAATCTGCCTTGATGCGAAGGGATTTCAGAAACCTCACATCCTGTGACGTCACCTGAAAATCGGCGGCTGAACGCTGCTCGTTGATCACTGTCGGCTCCGCGGCTTCGTCGCGCTCATGGAATCCTATAGTCGCCTCGAGTACGAGAAATACATCGTATCCCCCGGCTTTAATACGAGTGATGACCTCCGCGATCTGTTCGGAATCGGAAAGCGAGTTGTTGATCGCTTCACCCAGTTGTTCCATCAGGTTTTTTAGTCGTTGATCCACGATTGCACCTTAGCTGGCTGGCGACCGGAACATCTCAAGGCTTTCTTTGCGATGATGTTGAACCCCTTCGTCCCGCCCCTCTACCTAGCTTAATACGTTTGGATGCGGACTATGGGGTCCGAGTTTTGTGATCTCCGGGCGCAGGTGCCCGCCGATCGGGAGCCTTGTCGTGGAAATCCGCTGATAAAATAAGGGGTGAGTGTAGGCAGCAGCGCAGAGCGAAAGGTAAAAAGCGTGGCATCCCACAATTTCGGTACTCAGGGCCGGGCGTTTCTGCGGGTTGCGGGCCGCAAGACTGGCGAGAATCGTTGGGTACGAGCCTTTTACCGGGCAGGTAGTGTCACGCTCGGCAGCGTAGGCCGTGTGCTGCATGTGCTCTGGCTGGAAGTCGCGGGATTGTTGTTCCTCGTCCTCGCGATGGTCGGCGCCGGCGCTGCCGTCCGGGAATATCATCGTTATGCTAACGGCACTACCGGAGCAGGCAAGGTGCTGTTGGCAGCCACATTCGCGTTGACTTTTTTGTACTTTGGCGTGAGTTCGTTCGCGAGGTCAAGGAAGAACGCGGGGAAGTAGTTTTCAGGTGTCAAATCGCAATGCTGCACTGCACACCGAGGCCAACGATGCGCAGCGCGGTGCCTGGTCCTAGTCAAGTCGGACTGGCCTGATCCTTCACGCCAGTTCCTGCTCGGGCCGAGCCTCTCGGAGCGCTTATGATGTCGCTGCTTAAGTTTCCCCTGGTGCACGAAAAGATGTTCAGTATTATGGCGGTCGTGATTAGCGTAGTTTACGGGATCCGTGGCGTGGCCATCCAAATGCACAACATAACGAATGAGAATATCCACCTCAAGAAAGACGGCCTAGTTGAATGGAACAAATGGCAGCGCCTGCTGGTCCATTACTTCCAAGATTTTATCTACAACCTCGTCGGTTCGCTCGCGGGCTGGATCGCGCTCTACATGCTTTCGTACCGCCTTTTCATATATACGGGAGCAGTTCCTGCGCCGCCGCAAGGTTGTCTACTAGATCAACCCAACTTTCATCTTCTCGAATGGTCCGGACTCGGACTGGCAGTGATCGCTCTACTCGGTATAACTGCGAAATTGCCACAAACCGTGGAGGGCTTCATCCGTTCCATTGGAAGAGCCGTAGAAACAATAACGGGCAGAGTCGCCAGGGGGTAGTGGGCTAAGCGGCTTCTTGCTTGAGGAGTCAATCGGGATCGACGGGCTCGACTTAGCGATTTGCCCACAAGTCTAAAGATTGTGACGCATGTCCTAGCCCGTCTCCGACAACCAGCTGATAGTTGAATCATTCTCTTTATCGAGGTTCTACTCTTATGCCCGAAGGCAAACATAAAGGGGCGGTGGCTACCAAACTGGCGCCCGAGCAAGAAACCTCCTCCCACATCGGCGTTCATCCTCTTTACACACCGTCCGATCTCGAAGGTTGGGATTACGACCGCGATCTCAACTTCCCGGGACAGTTCCCCTACACCCGCGGCGTGCAGGCCACGATGTACCGCGGGCGGCTGTGGACCATGCGACAGTACGCCGGCATGGGCGATGCCGAGGAATCGAACCGCCGCTACAAGTACCTGCTGAGCAATGGCACCACCGGATTGAGTGTGGCCTTCGACTTGCCGACACAGATCGGGCTCGATTCCGACAACCCCCTGGCAATGGGAGAGGTGGGAAAGGTCGGCGTTGCCATCGATTCCATCGAAGACATGATGCGGCTCTTCGACGGCATCAACCTGGAGAAGATTTCCACCTCGATGACCATCAATGCCACCGCGTCCATTCTGCTGGCGCTCTACATCGTGACGGCACGGCGCACCGGCCGCGACGTGCTCAAGCTTTCCGGCACGGTGCAAAACGATGTGCTGAAGGAATACATCGCGCGCGGAACTTATATTTATCCGCCGGCGCAGGCCCTGCGCATCATCACCGACATCTTTTCTTACGCCCACGAGAACGTGCCCGAGTGGAACACGATTTCTATTTCCGGCTACCACATGCGCGAAGCCGGATGCACGGCAGTGCAGGAAGTGGCATTCACCTTGGCCAATGGCATCAGTTATGTGCAGGCGGCCATCGATGCAGGACTTGGCGTGGATGACTTTGCGCCGAGGCTGTCGTTCTTCTTCAATGCGCACAGCAATTTCCTGGAAGAGGTGGCGAAGTTTCGCGCCGCCCGCCGCATGTGGGCGCGCATCATGCGCGACCATTTCGGCGCCAAGAATCCAAAGTCCCTGATGTTGCGTTTC
>DATCCF010000334.1:0-6290 GCA_036511435.1 Terriglobales bacterium
AGTTATTTGTGTAGTCTAGGTGCCGCCGGCTGAAGCCGGCTCGGAGGTGAAGGATCAGCGGGAACGCGGCGCTGAAGCGCCGCTCTACCCGTGCTCGCTCGACTACAGTAATTCTTAAACTGCTCTAAGCTCTTTCGCCCCTGCGGGGCTCGATTTTGCTCAGCGCCGCCCTACCCGTACTCGCGCCGGACTATACCAATTCGAAAACTGACTAAGGGTTTAGATTCACTTGCCTTCGCGCCGGACTCAGGCGGGCAAGCGGCGAAGGATTTTGCGGGCAAGGCCAGTCAGCGGCAAGCGTTCCCACTGGCGTCGCGCAAACCACCGAGCGTTGACTTCCAAGCTGTGAAACTTCCCCGGCGGGACCGCGAACACAGACACGTCATAGTCGGTATCCGTGATGGAATGCCGCAACCTTGCCATTGGCCCGTCTCCGTTGGGCTGAGCATCGGCAAGAGCGGGCAGCTCCCACATTCCCGCCATGAGCGAGGCATCCTCTGCACGCTGCACCAGCAGGATAGAGCCATTCCGCCGGGCCAGGCCGTAGGCGAGCTGCTTGCGCTTGCGTATCGATTGCGGTCGCGCGTTGTTGGCTCCGCGCGAGGCGCACCAGACATGCAGGGGACACACAGGACATTGCGGCACTCGTGGCGTGCACACGGTGGCGCCCAGTTCCATCATCGCCTGGTTGAAATCGCCGGGGCGCCCACGGTCGAGCAGCGATTCAGCCCGTTGCCAAGTCGATTCTCGGCCTTCGGATTTCCCAGAGATACGCTCCAGCACACGCTCGACGTTGCCGTCCACAACGGCAACGGCTTCTCCGAACGCAATGCTCGCGATCGCCGCCGCAGTGTAACATCCGATGCCGGGAAGCTCGCGCCACTCTTCCGCCGTGCGCGGGAAGGATCCCTTGCGCGCGCGCGCGATCAACTTCGCCGCCTGGTGCATGCGCCGCGCACGATGGTAATAGCCGAGGCCGCTCCACACCGCCAGCACAGAAGACTCGCGGGCGGCAGCCAAGGTTTGCACGGTGGGAAATTTGTGCAGGAAGCGCGCGAAGTGGTCCAGCACCGCCGCCACCCGGGTCTGCTGCAGCATGATCTCCGACACCCATACGCGGTAGGGATCGGCGTCACGACGCCAGGGCAGCTCACGACGATGTTCGTCATACCACGTCAGCAGAGCGTGGCGGAGTTTGCGAAGAGCGGCCGGGGTTAGGCGGTGGTCCATGAGGTGGGTTGATTGTAAGCGAGGGAGGCGCAAGAGCAACGAGTGATCAGTTGCCAGTTGTCAGTTTCTCGACACTAACCTGTCATCCCGAGCGTTACATGGGCCTGCGGCCTACCCATAGGAATGAAAATTAACCACGGAGATCACGGAGAAAAACTCGATAGAAACCAAAAACTCCGTGATCTCCGTGCCTCCGTGGTTGATTTAGAAGGGCCGGCCGGGGATGAGGACTCCGATAAGCTGGCGCTTCCAAGCAACAGGAGCGACGTTGCCAGCACAAATGAAGGCGGTGGCTGGTTTCACAACACCGGGTACTCCCGCTGGTCAACTGCTTGCAAGCCTACTCCCCGGGCTCGGGCAATTCTTCGGGAGCGCCGTGGCGCCGCAGTATCTGCGCCAGGTTCTGCGAAAACGCTGAGCGCGGCACTACCATATCGCATCCGGCTTCCTGCGCTTTCATCTTCAGCTCGCCCTGCACGTGGGAGACGAAGCCAATGATGTTGGTGGCCTTCTTCAGCTTCGTCTTCAGTTTTGGAATGATGCTGAGCGGCTTGGCCGACACATTGTTCAGATCGAAGATGATGAGTGCAGGCTTGTCATCGCCATTCTGTCCCATGCGCTCATTCAGGTCCTTCTCGGTCTTGACGAATTCGACCTTCACATTCATCTTGCGCGCCGTTTCCTGGATCTTGGCCATGAAAAACAGATCGTCGACAAAGGCGAATATGCGGGCCGGCGTGGCGTCGGAAGTCGAAGTCATCGGCAGCGGTTCAGGGTCGGGCGGCTGGAACTGCTTGCCAAAGCTCTGGCCCGGGCGACCGCCGCGGGTCGGGCGGTGTGTGTTGCCGTCGTTGGTTCCCTGCGCCGCGCGGTAGCTGTGGTCCATGGGCGCACTATAGACACCACCGCCAGTCTGGTTCTGTCCCGCCTGCCATCCGCCAGGCTTGCGGCCGTGGCGCTTGGGAGGCCCGTGACGCTGTTGTCCGGGATGCTGCCCAGGTTGTGCTGGTGATGCGTGCGTGACGGGTCCACGGCGGCCGCGCCGCCGTCTGCGTCCTTTCCCGCCGGGCTGTCCGCCGGAGGGAGGGTTCGATCCTTGATTCATGTTTCTCTCTTAATAGTTATCACTCGCAGGTGGCGGGCTCCCACATTTGTGAACCGCTGTCATTGGCCAGGCATTCGCACTTTTCCCGCGGGCCGGCTCGGCGGTTGGATACTTCGCTGAAATCGAAATCAGTTACGTCCGTCTGGCGCCCGGAACGTTTGGCGCGAGGGCCGCCTGCACGGGAAGTGCGGCGATTGGGGGACGTCTCTATCTTACCTAGCTTTAGGGCCGAAACGCAAGCTCAAAAGCTGTCTCTGCTAATATGATGCAACTTGTGGGTAATCCGACGATGTTATTTTTGGCGCCGGGGGAAGACGCTTTTCGCAGTTGGCTATTCGCAGTTCGCTATTCGCAGTTCGCTTTTCGCATCTGGGTCTTCTTATGCAAGCCGTTCTTCAATATTCGGTGAGACTTCCTGCGAATGTAACATTGGAGTCCCCCATTTTTTGTCTGAAGTCGGGAGAAAATTAGGGACGCACGCGACCGGCTTGCGGCGACCTTTCGTCACGTTTGCGAAAAGGGGATCGCCAAGGCTCAGCCCGAAGGGGGACACAATCCTAGCCCAGGACCCTTCGACTGCGCTCAGGGCAGACTCCAGTCCTGGGTAAGTGTTGTAAATGAAGCGAGTCCCTTCAGAGATCTGCGGTTCCAGCCCGCGGCCGGCTAGCTGGCCTTCTGGGTCGCCAACTCTCCTTTCTGCTGGGTGCGGTCGGCCTCTATCACCGCGATCGTGCGCTTCAGCCAGTGCTTTACGTTCTCCCGCGGCTCTTCCTCCGTCTGATTCGGCGTTGCGACCGTAACCCCTTGGCGATTCAACGGGATGTGATGGCAAGGAACGTCTTCCGTGCGATATTCCTCGGGAACGAAGTCATAGAGCAGGCACTCATGGCAAGCGTGCCGACGCATGGGATCCCCGTTGTTGGGACAGGTAAGCGAGTCCTGGAAGATGGAAGCAGGCCCCCACGGCGTGCTATACCAATTTCCATAGCCTCCCTGCTCCAGGAAGTTGAGTTCGTACCGCAAAACCTCCAGAACATCGCGTTTATCTTCCGACATGGCTCCCTCCAATGGCGGCGCCTCACTGCGCCTCGATCCTGCTTCGATTGTGGGCTTAAAACGCACAACCCTGCTGTGATCTATCTCACGTGTTGGTGTGACGGGTGTCCGCCGGTTTTCTAAGGCGTTGCAATCAAATACTTTCTTCTGCCCAGCGTGACCTAGGTCACATCCTGGGTGTGATTTGTCTGGCATGGTGGTATCGCTAGCTCACCAGCAGTAGGGAGACGTGATGGACTTACGAATGAACTTTGATGAGCGGCCCTTCATCGCGATTTGGGAGACGACCCAGGCCTGCGATCTCGCCTGCGTACACTGTCGCGCGTGCGCTCAGCCGGCGCGCAGCCCGTTGGAACTGAGCACAACCGAGGCCAAGCGTCTGATCGACGAAATCGCCGCGATGCAAGTTCCGGTATTCGTGCTGACCGGTGGCGATCCGCTGAAGCGCCCCGACATCTTTGAACTGGTGCAGTACGCCACTGACCACAAGGTCCGCATCTCGCTGACGCCGAGTGCGACTCCGCTGCTGACCCGCGAGAACATCGTGCGCTTGCAGCAGTGCGGCTTGGCACGGCTGGCGGTATCGTTGGACGGTCCGACGGCGGAGATCCACGATGCCTTTCGCCGCGTACCAGGGTCGTATGAGTGGACCATCAATGCGGTCCGCTGGGCGCGCGAGATTGGCCTGCCAGTGCAGATCAACACCACCATCACCCGCCACAACCTCTCCATGCTCGACGACACCATCGCGTTGCTGGAGACACTCGACATCGCGTTGTGGAGCGTATTCTTCCTGGTTCCCACCGGTCGCGGGCAAAGCATCGATCTCATCTCGGCGGAAGAATTCGAGCAGGTCTTCGAGAAGCTATATGAAACCTCGCAACGCGTGCTGTTCGACATCAAGAGCACCGAGGCCCAACACTACCGGCGCTTCCTGTTGCAACGCCGCACGGAAGTGCGACGGGCAGAACACGCAGCCAGTCCGGACGAGCGCATGCCCCAGTTGGCTCAAATGCCCATTGGGATGCAAACCGATGACGGGATCGGCCGTGCCAGCGGCATCAACGATGGCAAAGGTTTCGTGTTCATCTCGCACCTCGGCGAGGTCTATCCCAGCGGATTTCTGCCAATCTCCGGAGGTAACGTCCGCAAGCAGTCGCTGGCCGATATCTATCGCAACGCGCCACTGTTCCGCTCCCTGCGGGACAGCAAGAACCTGCGCGGCAAGTGCGGACGTTGCGAGTTTCGCGAGATCTGTGGCGGCTCGCGTTCGCGTGCTTACGCCATGACCGGGGATTTGTTTGCGGAAGAACCGTGCTGTGTGTACGAGCCCAAGCGGCAGGAAGCGGAACCCCAACGAGTTGAAGCGGTGACGGTGTAGGAAGGGAAGAGCACCGGGCGAACTTGCAGTTCCGGTCGTGCCGGTTCAAATATCTGGTTCACTCCTCACGTTTCAAAAAGCGTGCGACGGTTAAACGCTGTTGCCGGGCGGCAACGACGGGATTATGGAAGAGTAGCCGACGATCCGGAAGCTATCATGTGATTGGTTCGAACCGAAATGGCGAGTGCGGCCATTTCCGCGGTGAGCCTGTTACCGGTCGAGGTGATCAGGAACCAGAGCCTGGAGCGGGACCAATAGCTGGACATTGGGACGGCCGCTAAGTTTTCAGTCGTCCATCGAAGAGGTGAATGTTGTTCCGTCCATTTTGCTTAACCCAATACATTGCTGCGTCTGCACTCTGGATCAGAGTCCCCCCATCGGGACTGTCCTGTGGAAAGATGCTGACGCCTATGCTGGCGGTAATATGAAAAATGTGAGGTGTGAGGTTATGTGGGGCCGTGAGTGCAGCGAGAATCTTTTTGGCGACTGGCATCAAGTTTCTTGAGTGGTCGATCTCTGACAGCAGTATTACAAATTCATCGCCTCCATAGCGGCTTACTGTGTCCGAACTGCGTACGCAAGCTAGCAAGCGCCCGGCAATTGACTGAAGCAATCGGTCGCCAATTGCATGTCCTGCCGAGTCGTTGACGTCTTTGAAACCATCCAAGTCCACAAACAGCATTGCCAATCGCCTGCCATAACGAGCTGCTAGCGCAACCGCCTGCGTAAGTCTGTCTCTAAGTAACATTCGGTTGGGCAAGCCGGTAAGAAAATCGTATTGCGCCAAGTGGGACATTCTGAGAGCTCTGGCTCGCGCTTCGGTGAGGGAACGAAAGACAATAACCGCACCGATAGCGTTGCTTTCCCAATCGTGAATAGGAGCTGCCGAGTCCTCCACGACAGTTTCCAATCCGTCTCGCCGGACGAGGACACAGTTTGCAGCTAGACTCGCCACTGCGTCTTGTTTAAGCGCTAACTCGACGGGGTTTCGAAAGGGTTCCCGTGTAGCACCGTCGATGATTCTCATCACCTCTCCAACTGCCCGTCCCGACGCCTCCTGCAAGGACCACCCAGTCATTCTTTCGGCCATCGGGTTGAGATAAGTCACCTTGCCCGAGATGTCGGTGGTGAGTACGGCGTCTCCAATGCAGTTGAGAGTAAATTGGGCCACCTCTGCCGGGTTACGGAGCCATGCCGAAAGAGATCCGGCGCTGCTCATAGGGCCTCCGTCAGGACGACTCATTGTGACTCCCTCCGGGGGGAGCGTGGCAGCCTGCCCGGATGGATACCAAACTCACCCCACCCAAGCTGTGCCTGGGTGGGGCTGCCTTTGGGAAGCCTGGTCTCGGCTCCCGCAACCTGGTTGGCTACGGTTCGGGCATTACGGTCAACGTGTAGAACACGACTGACCCGAACTGCCCACCCGCCACATGCGGCCATACCTTTAGCTGATCAATAGTTCCCCAGCTAGTCGGGAAATAGATGACCTGATTCGCCACGGTCAGGTTATAATCCTGC
>DATCCF010000335.1:0-9410 GCA_036511435.1 Terriglobales bacterium
CTCCGGCCGCCCCGTTTTAGCGGCCGTTACTTAAATGCCAAGGGGTGACAAAGTCTCGTTGCAGTTAATACGACATTTTCTCGTTGCATCTACATAAAGAGCGTGTGTCAGAACTCGTTTCTGAGTTGCCACGGTGGAACGACTGCGCAAAGTCCAGCGCCGTAGGCGCGGCATAGTCTAGCCCAGCACGCAGCCGCAGGCGGAGTGCTGGGTAAGTGGGAAATAAATCTGAGTCCCTTTAGGGACGGCACAGTTCTCACATACCCCTAAAGCCCTGACCTTTGGCACGACCAAGAAGCCCGCCCTGAGCGCAGCCGAAGGGTCGTGCCCTGATACACTCCAGAACGATTTATTGAGATGAGTTTTGGTTAACCACTGCGTTGATGGTAGCGATCAGGTCGATCATCGTCGGAACAGCGATGCCGTAGCGTTCACCTCCGCGCACGATTGGACCGCCGATGGCATCGAGTTCGAGCTGCCGTCGCGCGACGAGGTCTTTCTGCATAGAACTGCGTATGGTCGGCGGCAAACCGTCGAACGTCTCACGCAACTTCGAGACGTCAACCTCCGCTCCGTCAGCCTTCGCCACCGCGCATGCCTCAACGACGGCAGAATCCAGTTTTCCCTTCCACTCCGCGTCAGCGTAGATCTCGCCCTTGTTCTTTCCCGACGCTGAAGTCACCAGCGCAAACGGCGCCAGAAAGCATAGCTTGCTCCACAGCAGCGTCTGCTCGTTCGGGATGAACTGGCACGTGAAGCCAAGATTGGTCAAGCGGCTGACAATCGTGCCCAACAATGGCTCCGCGCTGGCGGCGAGGTTGAAGCGAACGAATGGTGAGCGCTGGACGAAGCGTCCGGGCGCAAGCCGCTCCGCTTCCACCGCAATGGTTGCGGGGACCACATGGTCGTGCCCGTAGCGAGAGCGCAGCACCGCGACGTGGTCCACTCCGTTCAGCAGGGGCACCACCGTGTTTGTCGCCGCCTCCACGGCTTCGAGCGCGGCTCGCAGTTGATAGGTCTTGGTTGCGATCCACAGCACGTCGACTGGTTTCGTCAATCTGGCCACGGCTTTCGCCGGTGTAGTGAGCGTACCGGACGGGCGCTCCAGCGATAATGTTTCGGGATAGCCCGTCAGTTTTTCCGACCGTACGATCACCGTGACATCTTCACCCAGCGAGCCCAGTACCGTGCCGACCAGCCCGCCTATTGCACCCGCTCCCAGGATCGCATGCCTCATCGCCGCGCCTCCGCAAAGACTATACGACAGGTGGTCACGGCCTTGCTGGAATCTCCCAATCCAATTGGCCTCGCGTTTGCGTACTCTAAATGGTGATTTGGATCGATACCTACAACGCGTAAATCGCAGCTCCGGATTGTCTGTAACTTTCGCTGGAGTTGTGACTCTAACCCAATGAAGGGCCTCGGAGCGAAATCCGAGGGAGGATGGTTATGTCGAAGCTTCGTTTCAGTCTGATTGTTGCTTCTTTGTTGCTCTTAACTTTCGCCGGGATCTTTGCACGCGGGGGTGAGAAAGGTGCTGCAAGTCTGCCCAACCCCACCGTGGATGAATTCCTATCTTCCAAGAGCGGCCAGGAGACTGCCGTTTTCGCTGGGGGATGTTTCTGGGGCGTGCAGGCGGTTTTCCAGCATGTGAAGGGCGTGGTCAGCGCCACCTCAGGATACTCGGGAGGCCCGTCCATTGCCGCGGAGTATGAAGTGGTCAGCACCGGAACTACGGGACATGCGGAGTCGGTCAAGGTGGTTTACGATCCGGCGAAGATCTCCTATGGGCAGTTGCTTAAAGTCTTTTTCTCCGTCGCGCATGACCCAACGGAGTTGAATCGCCAGGGTCCGGACCAAGGGACGCAGTATCGCTCGGTCATCTTCTACAGCAGCGATCGACAGAAGCGGATTGCGCAGGCCTACATCGCGCAGTTGGACCAAGCCAAGGTCTTTCCGCGTGCGATCGTGACCCAGGTGGTTCCGCTGAAAGCGTTCTATCCGGCGGAAGCGTACCACCAGAACTACGCCACGCTTCATCCTGACAATCCGTATATCGAGTACAACGACTTACCGAAGGTGGCGAACCTTCAACAGCAGTTTCCAAGTCTGTATCGCGCATCGATTACCGGAAACTGAGAAACTTCAAACTGGCAGGTTCATCTATATGAGTGACCGTCGAGATTTTCTCAAAACAGCTTTTCTATCTCTCTCTGGAGTAGCGATCATGAGCGTCTTAAGAAGTACGGAGGCCAATGCCGCGCCTGTCGCGGATTATGTTAAGGTAGTCGAATTCAAGGATTCGGGGGAAAGGATCGGCCCCGAGCGCGTTAAGAAAGTCGTCAAAACCGATGCCGAATGGCGCGCGCAATTGACGCCTGAGCAATTTAACGTGACCCGGCACGCGGGGACCGAGCGCGCCTTCACCGGCCAGTATTGGGAGCTGCATGCCAAGGGGATTTTCCGCTGCGTGTGCTGCAAGAATGCCCTGTTCAGCTCGCAGACTAAGTTCGACTCGGGCACGGGCTGGCCCAGCTTCTGGGCGCCCATTGCCAAAGAGAACGTCAAGGTCAACAGCGACCGCAGCATTGGCATGACACGCTCAGAGGTGCGGTGCATCGAGTGTGACGCGCACCTGGGCCACCTCTTCGATGATGGTCCCAAGCCTACCGGCTTGCGCTACTGCATGAATTCCGCATCGCTCGCGTTCGTGAAGAGCTAAAGTCGGCAGTTAGCAATTAGCACTTGGCAAAAGCTTTAAGGGCCGCGGAAACACCCTCGGAAACGCTTTTAGTGGGAGCCCCCTGCTTCAGCAAGGGGAGCTGGACTTCAGTCCAGCGGAAAAGTAGTCAATGTTGAAATGGGCTTTAGCCCCGGGGTTTCTCGATCGCCGGCGCTAAAGCGCGGATCAAAACCGAACTCTTCCCGGAGCGCTGAAGCGCTCCTCCCCCGCATGAATGCGGGGGCTGCCACCAAGAAGTACATTCCATGGGCTAGGGTGCCCCACACATCAAAAGCGAAAATGCTTCAGGGCGATTTCTGGGTCGAAGCCGGATGCCGCTTACCCCACTCGAATCTTCGGCCGATGATCGCCTTGACCAGCATGTGGTCTGTCCCGCCAGTTACGCCCACACCGATTCCAAAGTTGATCTCCCACTTCGGCGAAACGTTCAAATCGAACGCCGGAACGAACTGCTGCGATTGGCGAGGAAACGAATCGAATTCCCCGACTGGTCCCAAACCGCTGTAGTACTCCAGACCGAAGGCCACGACGTTGGTGAAGTTCCAGGAGATCTTCGCGTCCGGAGCGAACTCCCACCCGCGTCTAGCCTCGGGCCCGGTGTAAGCCTTGTCGAATGCCGGGTTGACGGACCAGTACAAACGGCCCTTCTGCCTGTCGACGATGGGCCGTATCTCCAAGCTCCAGACTGAAGTGGAGAAGATTGGCCGAGCGTATCCGAATTCCGCCGATAGACTGACGCCGACCGGCCAGTGCCAGCTTTCCGGCGCACGCACTCGCGGCCGGATGTGGTCGCCGACCCATTGCCATCCTTGGTTATTTGGCACCGCGGTGAAGATGTAGAACCCGGTCTCGAACCACGGCGTGATACCTTGCGTGATTTCGACCGTCTCGTGCAGTTCGTGTTGGGTGGGGAGGACGCCCTGCTCGGTCGTCTTCGATCCTTGGACGACGAAGTTGCTGTGCAACTCCAGCATGGTGGTTTTTGGAGGAATCGTCTCCGATCCGTAAACCTGAATTTCGTAGTTGTCCTGCGCTTGGCAAACCAGGCTGCAGAGACTGAGCGCCAGTATGCCGAGAACTGTCGCCAGGTGAGCACGGGTCGCCATCCTAAACAGCATCGCACAGAAAATTGCGCGCGCGTGTCTTAATCCGGGTCGCAGCTATTGCTTGAACACCACTATCCCCAGCGGCGGGATGTCGAGCAGTAACGAATGCTCCTGTCCGTGTGTGAGAATCGCGTCGGTGTGGCATCCTCCCATGTTGCCTTCGTCGGTGCCGCCGTAAATGGCGGCATTACTATTCAGCACTTCGCGCCAGTAGCCTTCTTTAGGAACGCCGACGCGGTAGCCGCGCCGCGGCACGGGAGTGAAATTGCAAGCCACCATCACCGGGGCGGCCTGATCTTTCCCAAAGCGCATGTAAGTCAGCACGCTGTTGTCGGAGTCGTCAGCATCGATCCAGCGCCATCCGTCGGGAGTGAAGTCGCATTCATACAGTGCGGGCTCGCTGCGGTAATAGGCGTTCAGATCGCGTACCCAGCGCTGTATCCCTTGATGCGGAGCAAACCGGAGCAAATGCCACTCGATGCTGCCGTCGTGCTCCCACTCGCGATATTGGCCAATCTCGCCGCCCATGAATAGCAATTTTTTCCCGGCTTGTGTGAACATGAATCCGAACAGCAGCCGCAGATTGGCGAACCTTTGCCATTCGTCGCCGGGCATTTTCCCGATCAGGGAGCCTTTGCCGTGCACCACCTCGTCATGCGACAGCGGGAGCACGAAATTCTCCGTGAACGCGTACAGTCCGCGGAAAGTCAGCTTGCCATGGTGATATCTGCGGTGGATGGGATCTTTCGACATGTAGACAAGGGTGTCGTGCATCCAGCCCATGTCCCACTTCATGCCGAAACCGAGCCCTCCGATGTACGTTGGCTTCGACACCATGGGCCACGCGGTTGACTCTTCCGCGATGGTTTGAATATCGGGAAATGCCTTGTAGGCGTCGGTGTTCACTGTTTTCAGCAACGACACGGCCGCCAGATTTTCCCGGCCGCCAAACTGATTGGGAATCCACTCGCCCGCTTTTCGCGAGTAGTCGAGGTAGAGCATGGAGGCAATGGCATCCATGCGCAGGCCATCCGCGTGATAGCGATCGAGCCAGAAAATCGCGTTGCTCAGCAGGAATCCGCGTACTTCGTTGCGGTCGTAGTTGAAGATTGCCGACTTCCAGTCAGGATGAAAACCCTTGCGCGGGTCAGCGTGCTCGTACAAGTGCGTGCCGTCGAAGTAAGCCAGGCCGTGTTCATCGTTGGGGAAATGCGATGGTACCCAATCGAGGAATACGCCAACGCCGTGCTGGTGCAGATAATCCATCAGATACATGAAATCCTGGGGCGTTCCGAAGCGCGCGCTGGGAGCGTAATAGCCGGTGACCTGGTATCCCCACGAACCGCGGAACGGATGCTCCATCACCGGCATGAACTCGACATGGGTAAAACCCATGTCGTTGACGTAATCCGCGAGTTTGGGGGCGAGTTCGCGATAGGTCAGCGAGCGGTTGCCTTCCTCGGGCACGCGCATCCACGACCCGAGATGCACTTCGTAGATGGACATGGGTGCGTCGAACTTGTTGCGGTCGTGGCGTGTGCGCATCCACTCGCCGTCGTGCCATTCATAATCGAGGTCCCACACGATGGATGCCGTGCGGGGTGGAACTTCGTTGTAAAAGCCGTAAGGGTCGGCTTTATCCACCTCATACATGTGATAACGCGAACGGATGTGGTACTTGTACACCGTGCCCTTGCCCAGGCCGGGCAGGAACGCTTCCCAGACTCCTGAGCTTCCCCGCGGAGTCATGGGGTGCGAGTCGGGGTTCCAGCCATTAAAGTCGCCGACGACCGAGATGCGTTCGGCATCGGGAGCCCACACCGCAAAGTAGGTGCCTTGCTTGCCATCGAGTTCGGTCAGATGCGCGCCAAACTTCTCAAACAGCCGGTTGTGTTTGCCTTCATTGAAGAGATGAAGATCAAAGCTGGTCAGAAGCGTTGAAGCCTGCTCTTGGGACGCCGTAGGTGCCATTCGTTCGTTCTCCTTAGGGCTTGGATGACGCTTCGCTGGTTCGCGACATGGCGAACTACCTAGTGTAGAGGAAGGGCGAAGGAGAGCGAAATCTGGTGGCCCCGCTTCGCAGGCCTGGCGCTTACGCATCTCCAGACGCCTCCCCCCAAAGCAAAGAAGCATGGTGGGCCCCCGGCTAGGGGCTAGGTGTCTTGTACCCTCGCCAAATCCAAAGCCCCACGGCTGCCAAACCTCGCACCAAGCCATAGACAACGAGCGGCAGCCCGACAATCGCAGCCAAAATCAGCGGCCATGCTCCGATGTAGAAGTTCTTCACTGACCATTGGTCAACGCGGGTTTGCCGCCCTTCTTCGGCCAATTTCAAGCATTCGTCGAGTTCCGATTGTGGTTGGCCGAGTTCACCCTCATAGCAACCACGCTGATCTTCTTCATAGTGATGGAAAGCCTCTGTCCTCTGTTGGAGGGGATACACGACGGTGCAGTAGACCGCCCAAAGAACCGCGATGACCAAAAAGAAGCGGTTGAAGGCTTTTCTCAGGTTTCCGCTAATCATCGTCTGCGATCCTTTTCCCGAGCGCGATGACAGCAGGATAAACCTGTATGACCTTCCGGCTTTCCCATGGATGGAACAGTAAGATTTTATCGAATACTCCGTGATCTCGCGCTAGGACGTCTGCGACCTTTGCAGCCAAGTCTGCATAACCGAAGCCGATAGTATGAATGGGTGGGTTGTACAGCAGAGCTTTGTCGTCGAGATGGCAAAGCAGGTGCAGTTCATCCAGCCCATGTTGAGCGTGGAGATCTCGTTCCTCATAGTCTTCAATCTTCGCGTAGATCCGGTCGAGGGCAGCTGTCACCATCCACTCGTCCATGTACGCACCACCAGCGCTGTCCTCAAAGAAGACCCACTTACCGCCCGGTCCCAGAGATTGCTGGCGGTGTCGTGGGGTGATCAAAATCCTATCAAGATATTTCTCCAACATCGGATAACGTCCGAAGTTGCTGATGGGTGCTCCCTGCGGGTCGTCCCAATCCGGGTCTGCTAGCGCAGCCTGCTCTCCGATACAGGAGTAGAGATCTTTGCGAAACCGCGCCTCATCCTTCTGTTTCACGCGGCGATGCTCGTCGTAGAGCCATACCCATCCGATATTGGCAGGGCGTGCTTCTGACTCACTGGCGACAATGCTGAGATAAGCGTTTTCTATTCTTTCCCTCGCTTTGACCGACTCAAGTTGATCCTGCTCCACCCATTTGGTGAGTTCGACACCTACCGTCCGGCTGGACACGGTGATGCACAGGACATCGGGCTAGTTGGGCCCGGGAGCCCAACTAGCGATTTCCTCACCGGCGAATTTAGGCTCCGCAGGCAGGAATCCGTTCCAAGCCCGTTCTTCGTCAGGTTTGAGCATTACCCGAATTTTACTCTGCGTGCTGGGCATGAGGTTTTCTGACGCCATTTCCACACTCATCAGCCGTCCCCACCGCACACACCTACGTGACGCAGGTTACTGCCTTCGTGCCCGCAAGGTGCTTTCATTGGGTTGGCGACGTGCGCTACCCGATTCGTACCATGGCAGACAGCTTGCTGCCGCCACGTCGACCGCATAGTAAGGAGAACAGCATGGCGGACAAAAAGGCAGATCTAGCTGGTCCCGGAATTGGCGACTACACAGAACTGGAACGTGTACTTCCGGTGGATTACAGCTCGCTGCTGTCACCCAAAGAAACCCAGAGGGCAATCTTCGAGGTGAAGGATTACATCGAAGAAAACCTCTGCAAAGAACTGAACCTGATGATGGTCACCGTGCCTCTGATTGTGGATGAGGAATCGGGCGTTAACGACTATCTTGACCGGGATGGGTCCCGCACGCCGGTCCAATTCCACATCTCCAACGATCGCGATAAGCACCCCATCAACGCCCAGGTAGTGCAGGCCGCTACCAAGTGGAAACGGATGGCGCTGAAGGAGTTCAACCTGCAACCGGGCGAGGGGCTGTGCACCGACATGCGGGCCGTCCGCAAGGACTACTTCCTCGACCACGATCACAGCGCCTATGTCGATCAATGGGACTGGGAGCGCGTAATCACGCCTGAGCAGCGTAGTCTGACCTTCTTGAAGGGAGTCGTGAGCAAGATCTGGAAGGTGATCGTCGGCGCCGAGCGTCACGCGCAGGAGATTTTTCCGCAACTTAAGGACCCGAGATATCCCAATTTGCCGGAGAACCTCACCTTCCTGCATGCCGAAGAAATTCTCGACATGTACCCCGACCTGCCGCGCAAGCAGCGCGAGACCGCGATCCTGCAGAAGCATCCGGCGGTCTTCATTATCGGCATTGGCTGGACGCTGAAAGACGGTTACCCGCACGAGATGCGGGCCGCAGATTACGACGACTGGGTCACGGAGACCAAGGATGAGGGCCACGTGCGGCATGGGTTGAACGGCGACATTCTGGTGTGGAACCCGGTGACCCACCGGCGCCATGAGCTGACTTCGATGGGCGTCCGCGTCAACGCGGAGTCGCTCAAGAAACAACTGGAACTGACCAACCAGATCGATTTCCTGAACTTCCCCTACCACAAGGCCATCGTGAATCACGAGATTCCGTTGAGCGTTGGCGGCGGCATCGGACAGTCACGGACCATGATGTTGCTGCTGCGCAAGGCGCATCTCGGTGAAGTCAGCGTGACCGTGTGGCCGAAAGTACTAAAGGAGATGTGCGAGAAGAAGAACATCCATGTCTTGAACTAACGTCCCGACCTGGGCGTGATCCTGAGCGAGGACACCGGTAAACCTGCCGCGTCCGATGTCGAAGGATCTATGGTTCGCCACGGAGACACTGAGGCACGAAGAGCGCATTCTCAGCTAGAGAAAACGGGCATCAACCCAATCGACTCCGTGCGGTAAGTGTCTCTGTGGCGCTTTTGAATTGAAATTCCTCGAACCCGCACTTAGCGGCGTGCTGGTCCTCACAACCAGCCCCAGGGGCTCGTATGGAATTGCTTACCCTCGACAAGTTCCCCAAACGTGTCCTCGCGAAAATTGACATACAGAAGACCTTCATCCTTTCTCGATTGATCATCGCGGCGGAGAGGCTGCAACTGTTTCGTGCACTGCACGACAAGCGCATGACCGCAGCGGAGATCGGGAAATCCCTGAAAATCCACGAGGTGTATCGCTTGCCCTTTCTGAACACGATGGTCTCCCTGGGACTGCTGCACAAGAAGAACGACAGCTACTGGAACACGCGGTTTGCGGAGAAGTACTTCATCCACGAGCGCTCCATCTATTGGACTCGGCAATACTCGAGAGAGTGTGTGACCGCCTACGAGAGGCTCACTGTCCTGGAGGAGGCCCTCGCCTCGGGAAAAAGACATTACCAGATCAAGGGTCTCGCCAAACCCGATTATCTGGAAGGTATGAAGCGGGACCCACGTCAGGCGAAAGACTTCACCCAAATGCTGTTCTACCTGCACCAGGGGGATGCGGAGGCGCTGGCGGGTTATCTCGATCTGGCACAGCACCGCAAATTGCTGGATGTCGCGGGCGGCTCCGGTGTGATGTCGATTGCGCTGGCGAAGAAGAACCCGCA
>DATCCF010000336.1:0-14829 GCA_036511435.1 Terriglobales bacterium
TTCGCTCATAGACCTGCAGAAGCTTGCAGCGCAAATCATCCGAATATGGTCGTGGCATGGCTGGGCTTGCGGAGATCGCCATCTGCAGCCTACTGCCTCCCCTCACTTTCGGATATAGCTTCTAAGGAACTGCTCTAAAGCGCCGATCAGAAAGTTGCGGCTCACAATGCACGCCTGAAGGCGTGCTCCACCCGTCGCCAAGACATCAAAGGTGAAAATGCTTTAAGCTCCAAGGAAGCCGCCAGAAACGGGCCTCTGTGGAGATTAGCCCGGCCATAAGGGGTCTGTCTTCAATTGGCCTTAGGTTGGGCCCGCGGGCTGCTGTCTCGCTGCCGCGGCTTGTCTCGCGATCAGCAGGAAGCCATGCGCCGTGGCGTCTTTCTCCAGAGCTTGCAGACGGGCGCGCCCCGCTGCGGCCTTCACCCCTTCTTTCTCGATCTCTCCCAGTGCAAACGCAGCCTCGAACTGGAGTTCCATCAAGCGGTTCCTGGTTGCTGCCGCGAGCTTCTGCTCCAGGCTGGCCATGGCCTCAGCCTGATCGCCCTGCTTACGCGAGGCCGCTCGTATGCGGGCCGCGGCAATGCCAACCTCGATCTCGACCGGCAGGCGAAGAGAGGGGTCCTTAATTTGTCCGGCGAGCGCGGTGGCGTGTGCGATTGACTCGTTTGCCTTCGCAAGCTTGCCCTCGTCCAACAACGACCTGGCGAGAACCGCCTCGGCCTGGGCCTCCTTGTCAACCATCTTTTTCGTCCGGAACTCTTCGGCGGCGGCCCGTGCGTTGGCTTCGCTGTCCTCCGGCCGCCCTTCGTCCAGCGATAACGCAGCGAGCACCAGCCGGCTCTCCGCCGTGGATTCGCCGATACTTTCCCGGATCGACAGCGCTTTCTCCTGGCTCTTGCGCGCGGCGGCAAGGTCACCCTGTTCCGCCAGGACCTCCCCTAGACCGAAGCGAGCGTACGCCGAACCCGATTTATCGGCGAGCTGGTCATACATCGGCAGGACCTGTTCATACTTCGTTCTGGCGCCGGCCAAGTCTCCCTTGTCATGCAGCACCTCGGCCATATTGTTGAGCACAATCGCCTCGCTACTCTTGTTTTTCACTTCCCGGTGCATGTCCAGGGCCTGCTCGTACAGCTGTTCCGCGCCATCCAAATTTCTCTGCCGCTGCAGAAAGACCCCCAAGTTGGTTAGCGTATTCGCCGCCAAACCCTTGGCCCCGATCCCGCGGTAAATCTCCAGCGCGTCGCGATACTTTTTCTCGGCGGCCGCCAGATCGCCCTGCTCCAAAAACACGCCTCCAATGTTGTTCAGCACGGAAGCCTCGTCACTCTTATCGCCACTCTGCTGGTAGATATCCAGCGCTTGCTTGTACAAACGCAGCGCTGCCGGGAAGTCCTCCTGCCGCAGCAGAGCGTCGGCTTCGGCGGACTGCGCTTCGGCCAGTAGTAGTTTCCTCGATTGCTCATGCGCTTTTTCTCCCGCTTTCCTGGCTGCTGCTTGCCCCAGCTTCCATTCGCCCAGCAAGTTGTGGGCATAGGCTTCGGCCAAATCGATGCGCGGGTCGTCGCGGCTGGGCGGCGGAAGGGCGCGCAACTGGCCGACCGTGGCGAGAGCGTCATTAGCCAGGCCGGCGCTTCGTTGTGCTTTTGCGAGCCGCAGCCCGTGTTCCAAGTTATCGGGATAGCCGTGCCACAGAGTTTGGTACAGCTTGATCGCTTCGGGCCACTGACTGGTCATCTCGAGGTAGCGCGCTTGCACGGAGAGCTTGTCCTCGGGCGAAAGTTTGTCCGCAAGGTCTAAGGCCTTCTTGGCTTCCGCCTGCGCCGTTTGGTCATAACCGAGGAAGTTCAAAGCCTCGGCCAGAGCGGAATGCGCCAGCGCATAGTCAGGCTCGGCGGCCACGGTTTTCTCCAGGAGGGTCCGCGCCGCCGCCGCATCGAATACCTGCAGCTTCGCCAAGCCTTCTGAATACAGGCGCGCTACCTCAGGATTGACCGGTATCGAAGCACTCACGGCGGCAGCCTCGGCCGGCGAAATGGCGGCTTCCACCCCCAACTTTGCGCGGAGCGTCGCACCTACGCGGCCCACCAGCTCATCCATTTGCCCATCGCTGCCTTTTTCCGAGAAAGAGGCAATGGTCTCACCGGTGGCGGCATCCTGAAGCCTCAAATCCAGACGGAGATCGCCTCGGCCTAATGGGGTGTACGAACCCATAACAACGTCATCAACGCTTAGGTATTTGCGGATCCTGGCCAGAGTCGCCTGGCTATAACCGTCCGCATCCTTCAGTGCCAAGTCGCTCTTCATTTGGTTGATGTTTTCATCAGGCACCGTGAGCAGTTGGTCCCCGGCGACGAGCTCCGTGTTAAGAAACCGGGAAAGCGCGGTGGAACGCCAAGCCTCCTCGGGGCGCTCAGAGACATTTTGGAAGCCCAGGACGGCCACCGAGCGCCGTCGCTTCACGGCAGATGGGCGATAGGTATGGCTACCGATGATCGGGCTGCGCCAGTATCGGTAAGCCAGCGCGCCGCCAACCAAAACCAGCAACCCAAGCACGGCCCACATTAGCCGAACCCGCGAAATGGACCACAGGGATCCCCGGATGGGCGTTACTTCGGGAGGTTGGGTCGTCGCGCCGGCCGCAGGCGGGAGATTGGATACGACATTGGCGGAAGCAGGCGCCGGGGTGACCGGCGCCGCCGCGGTGCTTTCCTGCCTTGCCAGCACGACTGCGGCAATGCCGCTTTGCAGACCGGACTTGGACTCGGTCACGCGCGGCGCGGGCGCGGGAACGACTTTGGAGGTAACGGGGGCGAGAAAGCGATACCCACGTCGTGGAAGGGTTTCTACATAGAGGGGTGCATCCGCGTTGTCGTTGAGTACATTTCTGATTTGCTTGATGCAGTGGTTCATCCCCTGCTCAAAGTCAACGAAGGTCTCCTCATCCCAGAGTTGTTGCTGAATTTCCTCACGAGTTACCACTTGGCCGGCGCGACTGGCCAGCAAGGCGAGAAGTTGAAAGGGCTGCGGCGACAACTTAACGGGTGTTCCGCCTTTGCGCAGCTCTTCGGTCGCGAGATTTAGCTCGTAGACTCCGAAGCGGAGCAGCTTCTGCGTGGCGCTCAAGCTCACCACCTTCAAATAGGTGCGGGGCGTTAGGGGATTATAACTCGTTTGTGCTTTGCCGGAGCCATAGAGTTCGATCATCTCCTAAGCCAACTCTCGCTTTATCAGAAGCTTAGACGATCATCTCAAACTCACCTACAAATCAGACGCTAACCATTGAAGCCGACGGCGTTCAGGAGCATTGTGCGCATGAGAGCGGGGGTTGAGCAATCTCGACCGGCTGCTCTTAGGGGGAACGCTCCCGGAGGCGGGGAAACAATCCCGCTTCCGGGTTGCGGGGGAAGAGGAGGTTGCCATGAAAACGCAAGTGGTTCATTCGACCTCAGCGACGCTGGATCCGTTCCTGAGGCTGATTCTGAAGCTGGCAACGCAGCACGAAGCTGAGACGGTGGAGAACCTGCAGAGTCCTGGAGACGAAGCGCCGAATTTAAGCGCCGCCGCAGCCAGTGAGCAACAGCCGGGGGCCGAGACGGCACGCCATGTCTTTACTCGTGCGCTGACATTGGGACCGTTCTTGACGCTCTTGCTCACCTTGCATAACCGTGGTTCCTGGACCGAACGCGATTGGTGGCAGAACTCGACGGCCCCGCGCCGAGTGGTTTTAGCGGCGCGCTACGTCTCGCGATGAGCGCCGCCGATTAGGGAGTGCGATTGCACTTGCTGGCCGAAGCCGCGCTCCCGGTGAGGGGCAACCATGCGGCGGTTGCCCTTCGCTCTTGAAATCCATCGCCGCCCTGCCCGACTGCACTCTAAAGTATCTGGAACGGGAGAATCGACCCGCTCTGCAATTGCTCTAACAGCGAGTTGTGCGGGCACCTGCTTTCAAGGCTGTTTTTGCGGGGCCTCGGCGGCAGGGCCTGACGGAGCTTGGCTGGCGCCCTGATGAGTACCTGGCTTGGCTTTCCCGGCGTGTGGCTTCGTCATGGGGAACTTCTGCTGCCCAAGAGCGGCCGTGCAAAGTGCCATCGTGATTGCCACAAACCACTGCCACCTCATACACCCTCCTAGGCGCAAGACCAAGCTGCGCTCTTTCTGTCGATTTCCTTGTTTACGAAATCGAGTCGCCCAACCAACACCGGCGATAATGGGTGGACGATTTCTGTACGCATTATTCGGCCTAATTTACTATGGAACTGTGTCTAGTCACCAACAAGAAATGGCGACGGCAAATAACGCCGATGTGATTGTAGTTGGAGCCGGCGCCGCTGGTCTGGCGGCGGCAACGGAACTTGCGGAGAGCGGCCTGTCGGTCATGATTCTGGAGGCACGGGACCGCCTTGGTGGCCGAATCTTCACCCAGCAAGACCCGCAATTGCAATTTCCTATCGAACTCGGCGCTGAATTCATTCATGGCCGCGCGCCTGAAATCTGGGACCTGCTTCGCCAGCACAAGGTCGCGGTCACCGAGGTAGAGGGAGACAACTGGTGTGTTCGCGACGGCCGCCTTTCTCCCTGCGACTTCTTCTCCGAGGTCGACGACATTCTGCGGCGAATGGATGATCGCGGGCCTGACGAATCGTTCCAGAGTTTCTTGCAGCGCTGCTGTCCCGACGCTTCCGCAGAGACCAAGCAACACGCTGTGAGTTACGTTACGGGCTTCAACGCCGCAGATCCGGCGCGGGTTGGAGTTCATTGGCTGGTTCAGGAAATGAGGGCCGGGGAAAAGATCGATGGCGAGCCGGCGTTCCGCGCGCGCAACGGTTACTCAGCTTTGCTGGAGATATTTCGCGGACGATTGGCGAAGACAAATGCCAGAGTCAGGACCGATACCGTAGTTGAGCGTGTCACATGGAGCGGAGGAAATGTCTCCGTTGACGCCATCAGTCAGGGCAGCCCGGTTACGTTCCGTGCCCGGCGAGTCCTGTTGACTGTTCCTCTCGGCGTGCTGCAAGCGCCCGCAGGGGAGCGGGGCTCAATCGAGTTTCGTCCAGCACTTCCTGAAGAGAAAGTGAAAGCGCTAGATGGGCTGGAGATGGGGAAAGTCATCCGCATTGCTCTTCGTTTTCGAGAGCGTTTCTGGGACCAAGTCTCCGCCGATAGCAGCCCCACCCTCGCGCGCATGAGCTTCTTGTTCTCTCGCGACGAATGGTTCCCAACATGGTGGACCGCAATGCCTGAGCCAGTTCCGTTGATTACTGGCTGGGCGCCCTTTCGCTGTGCCGAGCGTCTGATGTCGGAGAACGTGTCGGTTGTCGGTCGTAGTTTGCAGACTCTCAGTGGACTACTGCAAGTGAGTCGAGAGAAGCTCGAACGCCTATTGGAAGACGCTTATTTTCACGACTGGCAGAGCGATCCATATTCTCGCGGCGCGTACAGTTATGCGAAAGTAGGGGCCGCGCATGCGCCAGATATCCTAAGCCGGCCGGTGGAAGATACCTTGTTCTTTGCTGGAGAAGCCACGGACGTTTCCGGAAATACGGGCACGGTGCACGGTGCGATCGCAAGCGGGCAACGCGCAGTGGCTGAGATCGCGAAAACGATAAAGAGGTGATCGCGACTAAGAGCGATTCCAGAATGGCGGTGGCTCGGGTAGTGCGGGCCTTCGCCTGGATTATTCATGAACGTGAAGTGTCATCCTGAGCGGAGCGCCCGTAAAGAATTTCCGATCCGCCTCTTTGCGGGTCGGGCGGGCGCGGAGTCGAAGGACCGATGATTTCCCCCCGCCAGACGTTTCCTGCGGCGATTGTGTTCCCCAAAGCCGCATAAAACGCGGCATCCTGCTCACCGGAATGCCAAAGCCTGGGTAGTGGTGCAGTTTGAAATCCGGGCCCCTTGAATGCCCTCGCAGACGGCGTAAACTCGAGTCATGGCAAAGCGAAAACTTAAGTTCGTGCGAGACCGTCCCCTGCTCGGCATCTGCGAGTACTGCAACGTGCAATTTTCCTCCGGCTTGATGCCGATCGAAGCGGCAAGGGACGATATTCAGGAGCGGTTCAACGTGCACAAGTGCAAGCGCGAGGACTTCAGCCAAGCCGCTGTGCGAACCGTCAGGGAAGCGACGGAGGACAAGTAGCCACGTCACGCTTCGGGCCGTGGCTTCGGCAAGTACAGCGTCAATTGCACTGGAGTTTTGCCGTACATTTCCGCCATCTTTTCCCGCAACTCGCGCATGTCATGGCAGGTCTTTGCAACGCCGAGGAGAGTGTAAATATGTTGAACCAGTTTTCTAAGGCCGTATTGGTCGCTCAGCCAGTGATGCCAGTTACGGCCTTTCTGGGGCTGCGGTTTATTCTCTTTTAGCCACCTGCAAACGTCGGCATCCAAATACGTGTAAACCAGTTCAGTTACGAGATGTCCCCAATACGTTGGGCGTTGTGTAACGGTTCCCTTCCAGTTGGTCAGCCGACCAAACTCTACCCAAAGATCATCGGGAAATGTCTTTTCCCAATCTCTCATTTCCTCCGCTAAGAACGCTTTCAGTTTTACCCGGAGGGCATCGGCTGCACGATCATATTGATAACCAGTGGCTTCATCAATCAGGGCGATCAGTCCGACCTTGGCGCATGAAGCCAGAAACATACTAGCCTTGATCGCGATTTCCCTCTGGCGGTCTGTTTCGAGCGCACCGTCACTCAGTGCCCTGACATAGGCGCGGCAAATTTCAATAAATGTTTCAGCCGAGAATCCCTGCACCGTTTTGTTGACGACCTCTTCCAGTTGGAACTCAACCAACAGCCCGGGCAAATCGGGCGGGATATAGCGGGCAAGTGCCTTCACGCGGAGGTAGCTTTCAAGATTCCCGCCCCCCTTTTTGTTTGTCAAAATGCCGGTGGCCCCCGTTCTGCTAACGACCCGAAGGCCGTTATCTAAAACGGGAACGCCGTTGTGTCGGATGAATATACCCCCTCGGAATCTGAGGATTTTTACGGGGAGATTGCTGCTTGAATGCTGTAGCTTTACAGGTCACTCCTGAACAATTCAATCAGGCAAGGCGGCTGATGGCTCTGGCTTCGTTGGAGTCAATCCGCCTTGTCCATGTGCGCGCTGGGCACGTTACTTCTCCGGGATGTCCCGTGAAACCCATTGCGAAAAAATTCTTCCCACCGCAGTTGCGGGCTTGATTGACGGTACAAATCGTTTTAACGTCCTGTTTGGACATGTAATCCACGGAAAGCGGGGCCCGGAGGGAGCAACCGAAATCCAAATAGATGCCACTTTCGAGTTGGTTTATTCCTTTCCGCAGGACGCAGACCCAGTTCCCAGCCAGGAAGAAATGCAAGCGTTTGCCGACACGAATGCCTTGATGAATTGCTGGCCTTATTGGAGAGATCTGGTCAATATGATGGTATCTAGGATGAACCTTCCGCCGTTGTTGATACCTCTACTGAGATGGGTCCCACCGCCGCCCAAGAAGCAAGACGAATCAGTAAAGCAGCCCGCGACTGTCGATGGTCATACCCGATAAAATCAACCCGCCGGAAGGCGGGTTTCTTGTGTCCATTTTCAAACTGCACCACTACCGGGCTTCAAGAGAATGTTAGCCAGAATAGTGGTTTCGACATACGCCTCATTCATCTTCGATCAGCTTTGCGAGAACCTCCGGGTCCACCTTAAGGTTCGCATCCTCTAGTTCCGCCACGAGCCCCAGAGACTGATCAAACGACAAGAACGGTTTCGACCGAAGTTCCTTAAGAATTCTCCAGATTGCAGTGACTTGGGCCTTTGAAAGCAGTTGTCCGTGGAGGTTGATAAATGCGAATTGGAGAGAGTTGACGACCGACGCAAAACCATCTCCAATCTTGCGACAAACGAAAAGAGCAGGAAGTAATTGCTGAACGTGCTGAAGTTCTCGATCTGCTTGCAGAGGCGAGTTCTCGATGCAGAGCCGAGCCCGGTCGAGAAAGCCCACTGCATCGGCAAGCAAGCCGATCGCTTTTGACACCTCTGCGATCGTGCCCTCAGTCGCTGGATATAGCTTATCGATTTCAATTACCCGATATGCTTTGCTGCCGCTCGTTCGCAGTCCCGTAATGCTAATCGGTCCGGTTGGCGAGTTCACACTGGTCGCTCGGCGGAGAAAAAACGTCTCGGAAAGTGGAGGAGCAACTTTGCTAAATTCTTGCGCGGCAGGGAACTCGATTACCGTATCCGCCATATATTTCAGCCCCCCAAAATGCTCGTTGTTTCTTTCTTAATGAATCTCATCGACTGCGTTATCCATGCGGTCGCGTCCCACTGCGACCGCTCCACCGGCGCCACAGTATAGTAATCGACATCTAGTGTCAAGCCGGTTACCGATCTGTGAATGTTGGACATTGATAACTCCAACTCTGGAGGTAGAATGACATCAACGGTCGTTGTTTCTGCTTTCAGCCTGATGAGTGCGCCTATTTGGGAGCTTTCCCACCGGAACATGATCTCCTCTGGGTCTTCGGAAGCACCAAACCTCATTGTTGAAGGCAAGTTGGCGAGATGAAGGCTCCTTAGCAGAGCCTTTGCCTCTTCCTTATCCTTGGTTGTCTTTTTCGTTATTACACGCAGTCCGACCCGCGTGAACATTCTGATGTCGAGAAGCTCTGCAACGATGTCGAAATATCGTTTACATGAGCTTCCAAAACTCTCGAGGCTGGCATCTGCTTTATCGCTAATGAATCGACAACTACCCAGTTGCAGACCAAAGCTCCCCTCGTCAGACAGGAAGGTCGACTCATTGGGAGTGGCGGACGTCACTTTGAAATTCGTGAAATGTCCACGCGCTTCTTGAATGACCTGACCCGTCCGATCATAGATAAGATAAGCGTTGTCATACCGCAGTTCGGATGCCGCGCGGCTCATCGAAAAATCGGCGAAACTCAAGGTCGTAGGCATGATCGGTGGGTCAAGGCCAAATACTATCTGTTTCTTTAGCTTGCGACAAGAACGACTTGCATTTTTCGGCAGTTGGTTTTCCGCGTCAGGCCGAGTGCTTTGATAAGAGTAAACGAGCGGCGACGCCTTTTCGAGTCTCATTGATCCCCGAAGAGAATGGCCGCCCCGGTTGACAACGCCTTCGTTCTTATCGGATGGGGCACCAGGCGTTCCACGAAGAATAGGAGACCGCGACTCCCTCACCTGCTGGTAATCTTGTCTGCTGGTAATCTAATTCTTGACCTCGAACAGCCACATCCAGGAACTTGTCCGACGAATCCGCGCGGGTGAGGCGCGGGCTTTGGCGCGGGGCATTTCCATCGTCGAAGACCACAGCGCGCAATCCAGCGACCTGCTGAAGGCGCTGTTTCCCTACAGCGGCAGGGCCGTCTTGTTGGGTATGACGGGCTCCCCGGGTGCAGGCAAGAGCACGCTGGTCGATCAAGTTGCGCACGCCTATCGCAAGCAAGACAAGACCATCGGCATCGTCGCTGTCGACCCCACCAGCCCATTCAGCGGCGGCGCAATTCTCGGTGATCGCATTCGCATGCAATCGCATTATGCCGACCCCGGAATCTACATTCGCAGCATGGCGACCCGCGGGTCGCTTGGCGGGTTGGCCAGCACCACCGCCGATGTCGCGACGGTGCTCGACGCCAGCGGCCGCGATATTGTCATGATCGAGACCGTCGGCGTCGGTCAGGACGAGGTGGACATTGTTCGCCTGGCGGACGTGACCATCGTCGTGTTGGTGCCCGGCATGGGCGACGATGTGCAGACCATCAAGGCCGGCATCATGGAGATCGCCGACATTTTCGTCATCAACAAGTCGGACCGCGACGGCGCCGAGCGGGTGGAGCGCGAGATTCGAGCCATGCAGACGCTGGCCGTGCGCAAAGACAATTGGACGCCTCTCATTGTGAAGACCGTGGCTAGTAATGGGACCGGCACAACTGAATTGTTACAGGCAATCGAAAAGTATCAAGCTTATCTCCAGCAGGACGACCGCGCGCGCACCCGCCGCATCGAGAACTGGCGCGGGCGAATCGCCGAGATGTTGCGCGACGCGCTTTTCCAGCGTGTACTCTCGTATTATCTGAGCGAAGGCGAGACCACGCGGTATGCGGCGGAAGTTGCCGAACATAAGCGCGACCCGTATTCTCTGGTGGAGAAGATCATCGAAAATTTGGGGAAGCCAGAATGAATCAAATTGACCATCTCGGTATCGCCGTGAAGTCGCTGGCGGAAGCCAGGAAGTTCTACGAAAAGCTCGGGCTGCAAGTCATGCCGGAAGAAACCGTGGAAGCGGAGAAGGTGCGGCTGGCCATGGTGCCGATTGGCGAAAGCCGCCTTGAGTTGCTGGAGCCGACTTCGGCTGACTCGCCCATTGGAAAGTTCCTCGCCAAACGCGGCGAGGGCCTTCACCATGTCGCTCTGCACATCAGCGATCTGGCCGGCACCGTCGAGCGGCTGAAGGCGTCTGGAACGCGCCTGATTTCGGACGAGATCAAAGTTGGCGCGGGCGGACATCTCTACGTTTTCGTTCACCCTTCCAGCGCTGGAGGCGTGCTACTGGAACTGGTGGAAGACGCTCCCCTGGGCGTCTGAAATGCTGATCGTCTCGGTCGATACTTCGGGCCGCAAGGGAAGCGTCGCGCTGTGCCGTGGCGACGGTGACAGTTTCGAAGTTCTGCAACTGACTTCACTCGAGGGCGGCACCTACTCGGCGCAATTGCTGCCGCGCATCGCGGAAGCTCTCCAGCAGAGCAGTCTCAACAAGGCTGAAGTCGATGGTTTCGTCGCGGTCTCCGGCCCCGGCTCGTTTACCGGCTTGCGGGTTGGTCTGGCTACGGTGAAGGGGCTTTGCGAAGTGCTGCGGAAGCCGCTGGCAATGGTCTCCATGCTGGAGGCCCTGGTGCTCACGCATGGACGAGCGGGTGAAAGCGCGATCGCAGTGTTGGATGCCGGCCGGGGTGAAATCTACGTTGGCGAATACCGGCTCGGTTCCGGCCGGGCTACTCTGGTTCGCGAGTACATTGCGAAGCTGGACGAATTTGCCGCGCAACCGCCTGTCGGCGGCGGCAATCTTCTGACGGTGGATGAGAAAGTTGCGGAAGGATTGCAAGCCGCGAACCGCCGCGTAATATTGGTCACGCCGGTGCAAGCTGGCGAAATCGGGCGCATCGGCATTCGCAAGCTACTGACGGGAGAAACCGCCGATCCCGCCACCATCGACGTCAACTACATCCGCCGCTCCGACGCGGAGATATTTTCGACAGCCAAGAAGACGCAGTGCTGACCCGTCCGGCTACTCCCGACGATGTGTCCTCCATACGCGCGCTCGAGCAGCAGGCCGAAACCGCCGCGCACTGGGCGGAGCGCGAATACGACGCGTTGTTTGCCGCGGAAGCTCCACCGCGAATAGCGCTGGTGGCCACCTCTGGAGCAGACGCCGACCGGGTGATCGGATTCGTAATTGCGCGTTGCGCTACCGCCGAATGGGAAATTGAAAACGTGGTGGTCGCCCGGGAAAAACGCAATCGCGGTATAGGCATCAAAATAATTCGGGAGCTGCTGCTACAGGCCCAATCCGCAGGAGCCACTTCCGTGCTATTAGAAGTTCGGGAATCGAATCTGGCAGCGCGCCGACTCTATGAAAAGCTTGGGTTTAGCCAGCAAGGGCGGCGAAACTATTACCGCGATCCTGAGGAAGATGCGCTTTTACTCTCTTTTTCTATTACAAATCTGAGACAATTTAACCTTGAAGCAGAATAGACCTTATGCTAGCGTTTGCATTTTGCATCTTTCCGGAGGTTCACTGAATGGCAACTCAGGTACGCGATCAGCTTCTTGCCAGTAACGATGAATTCCGCCGTCTGGCGGATGAACATTCGCAATACCAGCAACGCCTCGAAAATTTGATCCAGAAAAAATATCTTTCTGAGGACGAAAAGCTCGAGGAAGTGCGACTGAAGAAGCTGAAGCTCCGCCTGAAAGACCAGATGGAGAGTTTGGAACAGAAGTTCCGGACCGGCCACCAGGTCGTTTAGTCAGCGTGAAGCCCTTACCCGCGGCGGTAAAGACCGGATTCTTTGTCGCCCCGCTCTAGCTGTATCCTTTGGCGAAGCTCCGCACTTCCTCCGGTTCCTTCCTTAAGCGATAATCAACGTGACGTGGGGAGCAGTTTCTGACTCACCGCACACCGCGCGATGTACGGCCAGGCTCTATAATCTAGAGACCCATGGTTCGCGACGGAATCTATTACGGACTGGCTTTTATCGCTGTGGCTGTGCTGGTGGGATGGTTGACCGTGCCCGCTTTGGCGGTCATTCCGTTGCTCCTGGCCGCATTTTTTCTGTGGTTCTTCCGCGATCCCGAGCGCGACATTCCCACGGGCGATGGTGCCATCGTCTCTCCCGCCGACGGCAAGGTCACCGAGATTTCCATGATCGAGGAAAACGGCGAGCCGCGGACCAGAATCAGCATTTTCCTGAACGTATTCAACGTCCATGTCAATCGCTCCCCGGTCGCTGGTGTCATTACCGATGTGAAGTACCGGAAGGGGAAGTTCGGCAACGCCATGGGAGCCATTTCGGCCGAAGAGAACGAGCAGAACGTCGTCACCGTCCAGGGAGATACAGGCACCGTGGTGTTCAAACAGATTGCCGGACTTCTGGCCCGCCGCATCGTTTTCACCAAGAAGATCGGCGATCATGTGGCGCGCGGCGAGCGGGTGGGGCTGATTAAGTTCGGCTCCCGCACCGATGTGATTTTCGCGGCCGAAGCTGAGATGAAAGTGCGGGTGGGCGATCACGTGAAGGGCGGCTCCAGTGTTCTGGCCGTGGCCCAGCATCGTGCCGTTTTACCTTCCTTGCAGAATGTGGCGGAGGTGCGATGAACGAGCAGCCGATGCGACAGGGAGACGATTCACCTGAGCCGCGCCGGATGCGGAAGGGACTGTACATCCTTCCTTCCGTGTTCACGGCCGGCAACATAGCAGCGGGGTATTACGCCATCTCGCAAGCCATCCAGGGTACGGCGTCCGATCCGTGGCACTTCGATCACGCCGCCAAAGCCATCGGCTTCGCAATTGTGTTCGATTTTTTCGACGGCGGCATAGCACGGCTGACCAACACCGCCAGCGCCTTTGGCCGCGAACTGGACTCCATGGCTGACGTCATCGCCTTCGGCGTGGCGCCCGCGATTCTGGCGTGGATGTGGGGCTTCCGTATGCTGCCACTGGCTGGCGATCCCGACCTTCGCAACCGCGTGATTCAGTTGGGAGCGATCGCAACCTTTGTGTTTCTGCTCGCCGGCGCTTCCCGCCTGGCCCGTTTCAACATCCAAGTGAATCCCCAGCCCTCGAATCCCGGTCGCCCGGGACGTAAGTATTTCGTGGGCATGCCCATTCCGGCTGGCGCAGGAACGGTCGCTGCCGTCGTCCACCTGGTGCAAGGGAATCCGCTGCAGTACTGGTGGCTTTCCATCGGATGGGGCGTCTTCGTCTTCGCTCTCGCTTTCCTCATGGTGAGCACCTGGCGCTTCCTGAGCTTGAAAGGCATTAATCTCCGCCAGCCGCAGAATTTTCGCTGGGTAATCGTGATCGGGCTGGTCATGGCGCTAATCTTATTTTCTTCGCAATATGTACTGTTTGCGCTGGCGCTGCTCTACATCCTTTCGGGGGTGCTGGCCCGGCTTTCCTTCGTGTTCCGGCGGCCCACGCTGCCGCCTCCGCCACGTCAAGACGAGGCAACGCACGCTTGATGAAAATGAGCCAAACCGCACCGCTGGTGTTTTCCCCGGCGGAAAACATTGAGGCGCCATGTTTCGCGTAGCTATCGGAGGCGCTGGCGCTCTGAAGGGCCGCGAACTGAAGAACGTCCTCGGCGACCGCAATTTTCCGGCGCAGGATATCCGTCTGCTCGATGACGATGAGTTGCTCGGCCAACTCGAGGCGGTAGGCGAAGAACCCACTTTCATCCAGGGCGTCCTTCCTGAACACCTGGAGAACGTGGACTTCACCTTCTTCGCAGCCGATGAAACCTTCACGCGTAACACCTGGCCGATGGCGCGCAAGGCGGGCAGTGACATCATCGACCTCTCCTACGGACTGGAGAACGAAAAAGGCGTGCTGCTGCGCGCGCCGTGGGTGGAGCGCGAGCTTGGTCTAGGTCCACGCGTGGACTTCACTCCAGCCCCGGTGGCCATCGCTCATCCCGCCGCCGTGGTGCTGGCGCTGTTGCTGCTGCGCGCGCAGAAGGTGGGTAACATCGCGCGCGCCGTCGCTACCGTCTTCCAGCCCGCCTCCGAGCATGGCAAGCGTGGCATGGACGAATTGCACGAGCAGACCGTGAACCTGCTTTCCTTCCAGCAGCTACCGAAGGCCGTCTTCGACGGGCAAGTGGCCTTCAACCTGATCGATCGCTATGGCGAAAAGGCGCTGTCCTCGCTGAATGCCGTTGAAAGCCGTATTCAGCGGCACTTCCACAAGCTAGTCGGCGAGCGCCTGGCCATGCCTTCGTTGATGCTTTTGCAAGCTCCGATCTTCCACGGCCATGCCTTCTCGCTTTATCTTGAGTTGGAGCAGGCGGCCCAGACGGAAGAACTGACGGCAGCGCTTTCCGGCGAGCACGTCGACGTGCTGCAAAACGGCGATGAATCGCCCAGCAACGTCAATGCCGCGGGACAGGAGCAAGTCCAGGTGTTTGTGCGTCGCGATTCGCAACAGACTAGCGGTTTCTGGCTATGGGCCGCATCGGACAACCTGCGCATCGCGGCCCTGACCGCGGTAGAATGCGCCGAGAGCATGATCGCCGCTCGTCCGCGAGGAACCGTTCAGTGACCGCATCTCAAGTC
>DATCCF010000337.1:0-8957 GCA_036511435.1 Terriglobales bacterium
TCTTGTCCGCACAACAGCAGGCGCCGCAGAAGTTCCTTGCAGGAGAGACCGGCGTCCACCAGCAGCCGTGTGCGGGAACTGGAGACGACCGTGCAGTTGCCTCCGCTTCCACTCGCCAGCACCGTGACCGACACAGCCATAATCGCGAGCATAACTTGAACATGGATTTCGCGATAGTAACAAAGTGGTTAACCGGGCAGTTGCCAGTAGTCAGTAGCCAGTTGCCAGTTGCCAGAAGCAGTGGTCAGCATTGAGGCGTCAGTTCTCCAGGTTGTCATCCCGACCGAGCGCCGCGGCGGGCGAGCGGAGGGACCTGCTGTTCGATCTTCTGTTCGCGAAATTATTCCCAACGGAGGATTCCTCTTCGTATTCCACAACCTCACACAGCATTTCAAACGAAATCTCTGCTGGGTTCCGCGCTGAACCTGATTAGACATTGACCGCGATTCGCCATCAATGTCTAAATTGATGTAGCGAGAGATGGCAACCACCGACTACAGTCTGGAACGCGGCCTGCCCGTCAGCATGGAGGCCGAGCGCTCGATCCTGGGCGCGATCCTGCTGGACAACTCGCTCTACGATCAAGCCGCCGAAAACCTCACGCCTGACGACTTTTCTCTGGACGCGCATCGCCGCGTCTATTCGCGCATGCGCGATTTGCAGGAGACCGGCCGTCCGGTGGACATGATCACGCTGGTTGAGGAGCTCGACCGCCGCAAAGAAGTGGAAGCCATCGGCGGGGTTGCGTACCTGTCGTCGCTGATCGATGGCGTGCCCGACCGGCCTTCGATCGAGCATTACGTACGTATTGTGCGCAACAAGGCGCTGCTGCGCGGCCTCATCAACCTGGCGCAGAACGCCATTGCCGAGGCCATCGAGCACTCCGACGAAGCCGAGGAGGTGCTGGGCCGCGCCGAGCAGGCCATCTTCCAGCTCTCGGAAAACCGCATTGGACAGGGGTTCATGAACATCCCGTCCATCATCAAAGGTTCGTTCGGCTCCCTGGAAGAGTTGTACGCCCGCGGCCAGGAAATTACCGGTCTGGCGACGCACTACACGCTGCTCGACAAGCTGACCAGCGGGCTTCAGCCTTCCGACCTGATCATCATTGCCGCGCGTCCCTCGATGGGCAAGACCGCGCTGGCCATGAACATCGCCGAGAACGCGGCGGTGCTCGACGGCAAAGTGGTGGGCGTGTTCTCGCTGGAAATGTCGCGCGAAGCGTTGCTGATGCGCATGTTGGCGTCCCACGCGCAGGTAGACTCGAAAGATTTGCGGCAGGGCTTCCTCACCAAGGACGATATGCGCAAGCTGACCCGCGCCACGGAGCAACTGTCACATTCCAAGCTGTTCATTGACGATTCGCCGGGCATCTCCGTGAGCGAGATGCGCGCCAAGGCGCGGCGGTTGCGCCAGACCGAGGGACTCGACTTGCTGATCGTGGATTATCTACAGCTCATGTCGGCAGTGCCCATCGGCGGCAAGCGCTTCGAGAACCGGACGCAGGAAGTTTCGGCCATCTCGCGCGGACTGAAGGCGCTGGCGAAGGAGTTGAAGGTTCCAGTGGTCGCGCTGTCGCAGTTGAGCCGCGCCCCCGAGAGCCGCGGCGGCGATCATCGGCCGCAACTTTCCGATTTGCGCGAATCGGGATCCATCGAGCAGGATGCCGATGTGGTCGCCTTCATCTTCCGCGAAGAGGTGTACAAGAAAGACGATCCCGATCTCGAGGGCATGGCCGAACTCATCGTCGCCAAACAACGCAACGGCCCCACCGACATGATCAAGATGGCGTTCGTCAAGCGGTACACGCGGTTTGAGAATCTGGCGAAAGAGGGCGAGTTTAATCAGTGAACTTCAACGTAGAGGATCGAGTTTATGCGTAATAGCCCAGACTTGACCCCGCACTTGTGCCAATTTTCGGTCGACGCGTACCGAAGGAATCCCGTTCGAGATGAAATCAAGGAATAGCAAACGCAACGTCCAGCAGCACTTTGTCACTGCCTCCTACTTAGCGGGTTTTACACTCGATGGAAGACGAGATTCCCAACTCTACGTCTACGAGCGAAACAGCGACAGAACATTCCGGACGGTTCCTGACAAGGTTGCCAAGCGGCGCAACTACTACAGCGTCCCGAAACGAGACGGCGGAACTGATGACGGGATAGATGAAATGCTAACGGCTCTCGAAGGGCAAGCGATGCCAGCCCTTCGTAAACTGCTACTAAAGGACTACAACCTTTCCACGTTCGAGCGAGCACTTCTGGCCTACCTGATTGCGTTTCAAGAATTCCGTACTCCTTGGGCCCGCTCGAATTTCCAGAAGCTGCAGTTGGAACTTAGTGAGCATCTATTTCACGCTTCCGCGAATGCGCCGGGATACATGGAGAGAGTCCTCCAGGAGCTCAAAGCTGAGGGCGAGTCGGATGGGTCGGTATCGGCGGATCAAATCCGTGACGCGCTGAAGGACCAAAGGATAAAGCTTGTGGCTCAACCACACGCCGGAATCGACTCGATGGTTTGGACAAGTCAGACAATTGGCAACGTTTATACACAAATGCTCTGGACCGTGCTTCACTCAAGGGAAAGAGAATTCCTTACTTCCGATACTCCGGTGGTTCGCCGTGACCCCGGATTCAAAGGAGGGTTTTACGGCGGCGGCCTGATGAGTCCTACAGCGCAAGTATGGTTTCCATTGTCCAAGTCAGCGTGCCTTGTCATTCGTCACGATGCGGACAAAAGGGAGAAATTCCATAAGCTTCTCGAAGCAGGAAAGGTGAAGGAGGCCGAAGTGCTTCGCGCTAAGCTCCCTCCAATTCGGGAAGCCGTAGTGCAGCGCGCGCTCGTCGATGCAGTCAACTTTCAAACCGTTGTGAATGCCGACAGATTTGTCTATTCACCATACGAATCCGCTGACATTCTAAAACTCTTCAGGGGCGAATCCCAAAACTTCCGTATCGCATTTTCGTAGCGCTTCGCAAAGAAGGCCGAGCGGAGTGGTTAGCATGAGTGCAGGGCGTCGGGCACCATGCATTAGCTGCCATGGCCGGGTGCCCCACCCAAGCTTCTTTTGCTTGGGTGGGAGTGCTGCAATACGAATCCATTTCCACCATCACGGTCACGAGCGTGAACGTGAGAAAAACAGTATCGCTCATCACGGCTGTGCGGTGGTTGCCGCTCTCGCCTGGAGATTTGTCGCAAGAAACTTCGGCCCGTCGTGCGGACTTAGCCAGTTTTTTACTCCCCGCTGGGGCGCGGAGTCTGCGAGGTGCTCTTCGGCAGCTCCGGGGGCTTGATGTAGCTCATCGGTACCTGTCCCGTCAGCGAATCCATCCAGATTTCAATCGACTTCACCTGGGCGTCAGTGAGTGTTACTCCACGCTGGTGAACCGCCATGTTGCGGATCGCCTGGTCCAGCGTCGGAACCGAACCGTCATGGAAGTATGGTCCCGTCTTTTTGATGTTCCGCAGCGAGGGGACCTTGAAGACCATCTTGTCGTTCTCCTCCTTGGTCACCTGGTAGAGTCCCTGATCGGTTTGGTCGAGCCACGGTTTCACAACGCCGAGCTTCTGGTACGACGCTCCACCCACATACGGACCGTAGTGGCACCATTGACAGCCGGTTGCGGCAAATGTGTTGAATCCCGATTTTTCGGCGTCCGTCAGGGCCGACTGGTCGCCTTCGATGAAGGCATCCCACCGCGACGGAGTCACCAGTCCGCGCTCGAAGGCTCCAATCGCCAACGCCATATTATTGTAGGTAACCGGATCCTTGTCTTTGGGGAAAGCTGCCTGGAAAAGCGCACCGTACTCCGGCATAGACTTGATCACTTGCACAGCCGCGGCGTTAGAGGGCATCGCCATCTCAACTGGGTTGGTGATCGGACCTTTCGCCTGCTCCTCGACGGTGGGAGCCCGGCCATCCCAGAACTGCACAAAGTGCCCCGCAGCGTTGTACACGGTAGGCGCATTGCGGCTCCCCTTCTGGTTCTTGTGGCCGGTCGACACGCGCTCGGATTCCGCGCCATAGGCATCAAGCGGATGACAGGTATTACAGGAAATCTTCTGGCTGGCTGACAGTCGGGGATCGTAGTAAAGCACTCTCCCCAATTTCACTTTCGCATCCGTAACGACATTGTCGGGCGAGTTCATCACCGCAGGAAGCGGAGCGAAGAGTTTCAATGCCTCGACGTTAATCTGTACCTTCCCGGATTCTGACAGCAGATAGGTGACAGAAATGAGGACGAGAGTGAGCATTAAAGCGAACCATCTGACCTGGCGTGAACTTGTATTAGACATATGCGCCTCCTCGAGTTATGCGGAGCCAACGGCAGACAACGGGCTGGACAGTCTTAATGTTCTATATAGTCGGATGGACCAGAACCCTCAAGGACGCACATCACGTCGCCAAGTGATCGTCCGGCAGCTTCGGCTCTTACCTATACGGAGCAGCCCGGGAGTGTGCCTGGTCGTTTATCTCGGCGATAACGCGGTCGCGTATCGGCGGTTGCGGTTGGGTCTCGCCAGAATCCGTCGTCGGCAGTGTGGCTGAAGTCGCGGAGGTCCGCAACACAATGTATTCGCCCGGAACCAGACCGGCGGGTACTATGCCTTTGCGGCCGGTGCATCGGGAGCGGGGTTCACGAGCGCTTTGAATCGGGGATGATCGCCGGGTGCCCCACCCAAGCTTCTTTTGCTTGGGTGGGGCAGTTCCGTAATTTTCATGCGTGAGGGCATTCCTATGCACTCACACTTGCGTCCTGTCCAATCCGAGTCGATCTGCGCCAATGCGTCAAACTTATCGACATCGTTTCAATGCCCGGGCCGTGAACGGAATCTACACCTAAACACAGCTCCAGTGCTGCGACATGAAAACAAAATCCTTCGGGATGCTAGCCTGGGCCACCCGGCCTCCGTTGGAGTATGAAGGCCGGGTCAGTCCGATCCGACCCTTTTGCAAGCTGCGACCAGCTATATGGATGTGTTGCCGAGGCCGTTCCCCCACAAGAACTGCTGATGACGACAGCGGAACGGCTAGCAGTCCGGCAATTACTCGCCGCCCTTACGGCGGAGGGAGTGGTCTACGCCCGCAATGACCTGCGCGATTAGTTTGTGACCTGACTGGCTGGGATGCACGTCGCATGTTGGCGGGCTAGTCGGCGGGTTACTAGCATTCAGCAAACCAGCGACGCAAGTGTTACCCGCCGCGAACGGATTCGAAACCGCAGCCTGGAACGCCGAAAACACGTCGGCTACGACGGCGCCGTAGGCAGGCGCTGGTGCGCTAATCGCCTGGTTCAACCCAACTGTCAGCGCGGTCACAAATTGGTTCGAGTAGTCGAGCGAGTAGTAATTGACGATTACAATGGCGCCGTTGTATCCCGTGGCGCGAAGACCGGCGAGGATGGTCTGCATGTTGGCCGCTGCTGTGGCAAATACCTGCGGGGCACCGTTCTCGATGCACGTCGGATCGCCATTGCACTCCTGCTCCAGCAGGAACACGTCGTTCGCGCCGAGGTTGATCGTCACCAGCGCCGTATCGCTATGACGCTGCAGGAAACCTGTGGCGAAAGCCAGTTGCGTGGACTTGGCAGAGCCGTAAACAACGTGCAGGGGAAAGTGCGCGCGATAAGGGCGGCATCCGTTATCGGGCCCGGTCGATGAGATAAAGCTGCTGGTCGTCTCACCCGGACAGCCCGCGTCCACCACGTTCAAGCTCAAGGTTAAGCCGTCGTAATCTGCGTATCCTACAAAGTTTGTGGGATAGAAATATTCGTACCCCGCCTGGTCTATATACCCGAATGCCACGCTGTCCCCAAGCGCAAGGTAATCGTTGGAACTGCCAGCGGGGTCCTTTGCCGAAGCGGATCCGAGCGCAAAAAGGGCGATCATCAGAAAGATACTGAAAATCCTGTGTACTTTCATCACTGCCTCCTTGGGAGGGAAGATTAGTCGGGCAAGGATAACAGAAGACCGAACGCAACGGCCCATGGGCGAGGAAACTATCCCGATCAGTGCAGACGGTCAACGATTATCTTCTGCGTATGCTCGGATAAAAGCTGTAGCCATCAGGGGAGCATTAGGAGAATGTTGGCCGCAGTCGTTACGTCCGTAACAAAAAATGGATCTCTCCGCGGAGGTGTCAGCGAGCACGCATGCAAGGTGCGGGTGGATTAGCAGGTCGATGGTCGGCAATCCGCAAATTGGGAACTTCGGGCCGGAATGCCCCCTCAGTGTCCGACAACTGGCGACTCGTCGGCGCTGTCTGTAAGGTCGAGTTCAAACCATTGCAGCCTTATGACGGTTCAGGCCCATCAAGCGAATTGAGTGGGCCGTAGACGCAAAAAGCGCCTTCCCGCTCAACCCGCACTGAGCGCCATTCAGCGCACAGAGCTGCGTCTTCATTGGGTTGCGCGCGACCACGCCCCATTCGGGTCTGTATAGTTTGTACAGATGCGAGAACGTTACCGCCGCTGGATGCACGACTGGGAAGATCGAATGACCACCCGCGACAACAATCGCGTGGTGCGGCCGTTCGAGTGGGGCCCGGAATGGGCGAGCCGTTGGCCATCCCTGGAGAGCTTCCCTCCGCCGCAGGACCAGAGCGACAAAGCCGCGATGCTGGCTTACTGGTCGGCGGCCAACGACCACATCGTCGCCAACAGCGATCAGTTCTACGCCTACAAGGTCCCATCGGATTTCCGGCTGGAGAAGCGCAAGGTCGAACTCTTCCACACCGGCAGTGACGCTCCGAAGAAGCAGCCGAAAGACGAACTGGGGACTTTCCTGCGCTTCACCTCGCCCGTGGAGTCGCCCTATCCCGAGAACAATTGCATGAACGCGCGCTGGTTTCCGGCGCGGGGGCGGCGCGCGGTGATCGTGATTCCGCAGTGGAACGCCGACGGCGTAAGCCAGAACGCACTGTGCCGCATTTTCAATTTGCTGGGCATTTCCGCGTTACGCATGAGCATGCCGTACCACGACATCCGCCGCCCGGCGGGACTGACGCGCGCCGACTACGCGGTTTCCGCCAACATTGGGCGCACTATTGACGCCACGCGGCAGGGCATCATCGATATTCGTTGCTGCCTCGACTGGCTACAACAGCGCGGCTACACGCGACTGGGCCTGGTGGGTACCAGCCTGGGCTCCTGTTACGCATTTATCGCGGCGGCTCACGATGCGCGTATCAGCGTCAATGTCTTCAACCACGCTTCGACGTCATTTGGCGATGTGACCTGGACGGGACAATCGACTCGCCACATCCGGCAGGGAATTGAGAGCGTGCTGACGCAGGACGAACTGCGCCAGGTCTGGCTGTCGATCAGTCCGATCGTGTACTTCGACAAGTTTGAGCGCTGGCCGAAAAAGTCGCTCATGATCTACGGCCGCTACGACCTGACGTTCCTGCCAGAATTTTCCGCCCAAGCGGCGGGCGAATTCCTGCGCCGCGGGCTCGACACCACCATCAAGGCGCTGCCCTGCGGACACTACTCCCTCGGCGAGAGCCCCTATAAGTACATGGACGCGTGGCACATCTCGCGCTTCCTGGCGAAGGCGTTTGCGGGATAGGGTGATTCTTCACCATGGAGAACACGGAGCGGAGGGAGAAGGGCATTAATCAGAAGACCACAGAGACACAGAGGCACAGAGAAATAATCAAGAGTAAGAACTTTGATCTTTAATTCTTTCCGTGTCTCTCTCCGCGGCCCTGTGCCTCTGCGGTCCATTTTTCAGCGTGACCTTCATTCCTGTCTCGTTTTCCCGTGCTCTCCGTGTCCTCCGTGGTGAATGGGCCTTTCCGCATCGTGAATAACACCCCTGCGCGCTACAATGTTTGCGATGAGAATTGCACTGGGATCGGACCACGCCGGCTTTGAGCTGAAAGAGAAGATCAAGCAGAAGCTCACCGCGCAGGGCGTCGCAGTTGACGATCGCGGCACTGACTCGACTGCGTCGTGCGACTATCCCGACTTCGCGCGCGCTGTCGCGGAAGAGGTTGCCGCGCAGGGGGCCGATCTCGGCATCCTAGTGTGTAGCACGGGGATTGGCATGTCGATCGCCGCCAACAAGGTGCCCGGAATCCGTGCGGCCAAGGTTGACACCGAGTTTGAAGCCGAGCGGTCGCGTGAGCACAACGATGCCAACGTGCTGACGCTGGGAGCCTCGGTCATCGACCAAGACGAAGCCTTCAAGATCGTGGACAAATGGTTGGCCACGCCGTTCGCCGGTGGCCGACACGAGCGGCGCGTGGGAAAGATCGCCGCCATCGAGCGCGAAGACGAAGCGAGGTCGTCTCATGCCTGAGACCACATCCATGGTCGAGCGTCCTTCCGCGGCCGTCCTGGAGGAGCATCGCGGCAAATTCACGGTCACCAGCGATCTCTCGCGGATGGACATGAACGTGGTCCATGGTTATCTCGCGCGCGCGTACTGGTGCGAGGGTCTTCCACGAGAGACGCTGGAGCGGGCCATGCGAAACTCCCTGTGCTTTGGGCTTTTCGAGGGTGAAAACCAGATCGGCTTTGCGCGCGTCGTCAGCGATCGCACACCTTTGCCTACGTATGCGATGTTTTTGTGCTGCACTCCCATCAAGGCAAAGGCTTGGGAACCTGGTTGATGCAATGCGTTGTCAGGCACCCCGAGCTGCAGGGATTGCGACGGTGGCACTTGACCACCCGCGATGCGCATTCGCTTTATCGCAAGTTAGGTTTCACGCTGTTGAGCAAGCCGGAGCGTCACATGGAGATATTCACGCCCGACATGTACAAAGGTCCCTAAATCTTAATCCGTAAACCAGAGAAGGATGCAATCATGAGAGTAAATCCGATGGAACGCCCGCTGGCTGAAGTTGATCCGGAGATCGCGCAGGCGATTGAGAACGAAGAACGCCGTCAGCACGAGGGCCTGGAGCTGATCGCTTCGGAGAATTTTGTGAGCGAGGCCGTGCTGGAGGCGGC
>DATCCF010000338.1:0-37364 GCA_036511435.1 Terriglobales bacterium
CAACGCCGCCCCAACTCCTGGATCACGTCTTCGTTCACCGGCGCCAAGCCGCGCAGAGGCGCGCTCTCTCCCGGGATGTAACTCACCCGCCCGCTCGGGAGTTCCCGCTGCGCCTGCTCGATCTTCGCTTCGTCATGAAACGGGTAGAGGAACTTGCGCGCCGCCTCGGCGCTGGGCACTGGGTGCCCCAGCATGGCGGCCAAACCCGCGTCTTCCCGTAACGGCTCGAAGTCCTCCAGACAGTCGCCCCCCACCGCGTTCAACACCAGAAAACTCTCGATGTAGGTGGCCTCGTCGAATCCCCGCTCCCGCTGCTTCACCCGCAGGTGGCGCTGCACGCTGCCGGGCACGTCCAGCGAGCGTATAGCCCGCACCAACAGCGGCACCCCGCCCAGGGCCGTCACGCATTCTTCCAGCGGCTGGGGATCGATCTCGAACAGAAAATCACCTTCGGCGGGACTACGTTTCGCTTTCTCTTTCATCGTGAGTGCAATGTAACACCCAACAGGTGAAGTCCCGCCCTGTTCTTTTCCCCGTCTCCGCCTCGTCAATCCGCCCTCTCGCCCAACTCGGCAAATTCCTTACCGACGGATTACGGTTCCCGCAAATCCAGACTCCAGAACGTGCGTCGGGCTGCTGGTTCCTAAGAGCTACCGGATTCACGTCGCGCAGTCTTTCAAATTCTCATATGGATGTTCCGGCGGAACTCACAAGTGGAAACCTGAGACCGCCTGGCTCCCGCTCCAGGCACCGCCATAAATTTCCTTAATACTACCGATCAACTTTTTTTACTGGCGAGGGGAAGCGGCGGGCTGTACCCTTGAAATTTCACCCGTTGCAATGCGCGATTTCATCTTCATCTTCATTCTGGCCGGAACCGGCTGAATTTATCCCGAGGAGATCCATGCCAACTGAACTGCGTAGCTTCCTCGCGCTCTCCTACGACGAGCTCGAAGACCTGAATTTGCGCTCCAAGGAGCAGCGCAAGAACCGCATCCCCCTGGAGGACGTCCGCGAGGAGCGCCTGAAGTACCTTACCGACGAGAAGCGCATCAAGGCCGTCACTGTGTTGTTCAGCGACCTCGAAGGCCGCTTGCACATGCTCGACTACGACAAGAAGTTCCTGCTGAAGAGCTCGGACAACTTGACCTTCGATGGCTCGTCGATTCGCGGCTTCACCGCGCAGCGCGAAAGCGATCTCCGACTGGGGATTGACTGGCCAGCGTTCTACTGGGGCCCGGCCGACATTTTTGGTCCCGGCAAAGTGCTGGTGTTTGGCGATGTCATCGACAAGGGCGGGACGCCGTATACCGCCGACATCCGCGGCGTGCTCAAAACTTACGCCGCCGAGCTCTTCAAGCGCGAGGGCTACACCCTCAACGCCGCCAACGAGATCGAAGGCTTTCTCTTCGATGGCGTCCAAGCCGAGCGCCGTTATTATGAAACCCTGAAGTTCGATTACGTAAATACCGGCGGCTACTATCACTCGCTGCCTGGCGATCCGCTACGCACCTTCATCGACACGACCGCCGAAGTGCAGCGCGCCATGGGATTCCAGAACGAGAAGGACCATCCCGAGGTGGCGCCCTCGCAATTCGAAATTAACTACGCGTATTCGGAAGTGGTGAATGCCGCCGACCAGATCCAGCTTTACAAGCTGATCTGCCGCCAGGTGGCTACCAAGATGGGTTTCACCGCTTCGTTCCTGCCCAAACCGGTGGTCGGGGTGAACGGCAGCGGCATGCACACCAACGTTTCGGTCAGCAAGAACGGCAAGAACCTGTTTTGGGACGCCAAGGGCGAAGAGAAGCTGAGCAAAATGGGCTGGTCGTTCGTGGACCGCATTCTCACTCATGGCAACGATCTGTGCCTGATGCTGAACGCCAGCGTGAATGCCTATCGCCGCCTGGATCCGCATTTTGAAGCGCCCAATCAGCTCAAGGCCTCGCCGGTCGACCGCGGCTCGATGATCCGCATTCCTATTGGCAACCAGAAGAGCATGCGCGTGGAAGTGCGCTCGGTCAGCCCGGATGCGAATCCGTACTTGGTCATGTACGCGGTGTTCAAGTCAGGACTCGACGGCGAGACGGCGAAGATCAAGAACCTGCGCCAGGCGGAGCGGTATCTGCCCGACAACATCTACACCGCGCTAGAGAACTTTCGCGAATCAAAGTGGACGACCACCATGCTCGGCGATGACGTCAAGGGCCGCTACGCCGACCTGAAGCAAGCTTCGGCCGATCGCTGTCCGCGGCTGCTGGGGACCTTCGTGAAGGCGCCTGAGGTGCAATACCATCACGACGTCTATAACCAGTTCCTGTGGAACCGGTTTTAGGGTAGATGGACTTCGATCAACTGACGACCTTCCTCGAAGTGGCAAAGCAGGGGAACTTCTCGCGCGCTGGCGAGAAGGTGTTTCGCTCGCAGTCGGCGGTGAGCGCTCAGATCCGCCAGCTTGAGCAGGACTATGGCACCAAGCTGCTGGACCGCTCGGGTAAGAGGGTCACCTTAACACCTGCAGGCGAAGTCCTGTTCGAGTACGCTACCCGCTTGCTCGCGTTGCGCGGAGAGTCGTTGCGCGCCGTGGCGGACCAGGACAAAGTTCCGCGTGGCGTGCTGGAGATCGGAGCCAACGAGGCGACTTGCCTCTATGTGTTGCCGGAGACATTCGGGGAATATCGCCGACGCTATCCGGAAATTCAAATTAACATCTATCGAAATTTCAGCCACAAGATCGCGGAACGCCTGCAGGAGGGCTTGATCGACGTTGGCATTGTGACCATGCCGGTTAGACTGTCGCACGTCGTGGTGAAGCGCATTTTTCATGACCGCCTGGTGTTGATGACCAGCCCCGGCCATCCTCTCGCGAGCTTAAGTTCCGTCTCCGTGGAGGCGATTGTGGAGCACCCCGTCATCCTCCCCAAGACCGGAAGCACACGCAAGACGATGGACCGGCTGTTCCGGCCCTACCAGACGCAGTTGCGGATCGCGATGGAACTTCCCAGCATCGCGATCATCAAGGCTTTTGTGGCGTCGGGCATGGGTGTTTCCCTGATCAGCGAGACCTTTGCGGAGAAAGAGCGGCGCGCGGGAGAGTTGAAGTTGATCCCTCTTTCCGACACCACACTCTTCCGCGAATTGGCCTTGGTCTATCACCAGGACCGAACCTTACCTCAGTCCGCAATGGCGTTCATCGAGCTAGTCAGCAATGGCATTGTGCGTCCCAGTCCGGCCAGGGGCCGGGCTGCCACTTCCGAATTGGGCGATGCTGCCATCGCCGACGCCGCAAGCTAAGAAGTTTGCCGAGGAATACTCCTGGCCATTTCCGCCCCGCAGTCAACCGACCCGTCTGAACTTCTGTATCTCGAACAATCTAGGGCGTCGATAGGTTGCCGTAATAAGTCTTGTTTATTCCGCTGATAAAAACATATTCTGGGCAAATTTTTGATCGCTTTGAACAAAAATATGCGTTGGACTGTCGTGGCGACGCTCTCGTAAATTCGCAGTCGCTGGTGGGAATCGCGCATTCGTCGGAGGATGAGCGCGGTGGGGGAAGAGAGGGGTCACAACCATGATGTTTTTCTCCCGGAGTTGGGTGTCGCGGTTGAATAGGCGGCAGAGCTTCGCCCGCTTTTCATCGGCAAGCGATAGTTGGAAAACAACGGGCCGGATTTCAGGTTTCGAACTAAGTTCCGGGGAGGCTATAGAAGCCATGCACCTTAAGTTTCTTAAGAAGTTTGCAGCGGCTGCTTTGTACATTGGACTGGCGTGCACTGGCTATGCACAGGATGCACCGGCTTCTAAGTCAACAGACCAACCGCAGGGATCGAATCAATCCGCCGCGCCCGCGGCGACGCCCGCTCCCGACTCCGCTGCGCCGACTCCGCTCCCAACACCTGCGATCACGGGCCCGCCGCAGGCAGCGCTGCCAATGAATATCGAAGCTGGACCTCTGGGCAAGCTGAGTCTGAACGGCGTAGTTAGCGGAATCGGACTGTTTCAAAATAACACTGTGGCGGGTAATAACGGGGCAGAAGGCGCCTTCAGCAATGCGCAGGTCTTCTTTCAGAAGGCAGATGGCTGGTTTCAGTTCTATGTGCAGGCGGGCGCCTACGACATTGTCTCTCTGGGGTCGCCTTTTATCTCGAACGCGAAAACGAACGATGACCTCTGGGGCCCGGTTCCTGTGGCTTACGCGAAGCTGGTGCCGGCGAAGAATACCAATCTATTGATCGGGATACTGCCTACGCTAATGGGCGCTGAGTACACCTTCGATTTCCAAAACATGAACATCGAGCGCGGCCTGTTGTGGAACCAGGAAAACGCGATTACTCGCGGCGTGCAGATCAATCAGACTTTAGGAAAGTTCACTGCATCGTTCAGTTGGAACGATGGCTACTATTCCAATCGCTATTCGGGGCTGAGCGGTGCCCTGACTTACACCAACGGCCCCCACAGCCTGACGTTCTCCGGCATGGGATACCTCGGGCAGACTGCTTGGCAAAACCTGGCTACGCCCCTGCAAAACAACAGCACTATGTACGTCGCCGAATACACCTACACGAAAGGGAAGTGGATCGTTCAACCCTACCTTCAATATAGCGACGTTCCGACCAATCCAGCGATCGGCGTCGTGCACGGTGCCTCCACGTGGGGCGGCGCGATTTTGGCAAGCCGCACCTTAAAGCGTGGGCTCTCGCTTACAGGGCGCTGGGAATACATCGGGAGCACCGGGAATGCCGCTCAACAAGCCGTCAACCTGATGTACGGCCCGGGTAGCGCGGCTTGGTCGATTACGATGACCCCTACTTATCAGTATAAAAAGTTCTTCACACGCACGGATATTTCTTTTGTACAAGCCAACAATTTCACGCCGGGTGATGCCTTCGGTTCATTTGGCACGAAAGGGAGCCAAACTCGCGGGGTGGTTGAGCTAGGTTTTCTGTTTTAGCCAGCAGGAGTTTACAGAATTGGATCGATTTTAAGGGCAGTAGTGGGATGAATTCTCTTTATGCGGGAAGGCGGATGGATCGAACTCCACAAACCCCTGAAACCAGCAATCCATCCGCTACCGCGCCAACTAAGTGAGCGAATGCGCAACAGCAGGCCAGTAGAGTTGCGGGAGCGGGAACAGGCGGCCGCCGCTCTGCAAAGGATTTTCTGGATTATGACGTCGGTGGTCGGTGTACCGGCGCTGCTGGCCGGACTGTTCACCCTAACAGCGCGGCCCCTTCTCGGAGTTTTGATGTTAATTGCCGCCATGGCGGCGCTTCTGTATTCGGCCGATGGTTTCTGCCAGGGGCCGGGAGTATTTCGACCAATCCTGCGGAGGAACAACAAGGAGAATGCGTATGGCACTGAGCAACGCGATTGAGAAGCTTAGAAGACGGAGCAATACCCGAGTTGCGGACCTTGGAAACGGTGAGCGCACCGTCTTCGCCCCCAATGCGAAAGAAAGACTATCGTTCTCCCAGAAGCTCGCCCGGCTTGTGGTTCGCCTGCGCGATCCCGAGTGGCGACGCTATGGGACCCTGCTCTTCGCCGGCAAATCGCTCGGCGTGGCAACGGTTCTGCTTGCCATCGTGGTGGTCTCCGGCCTGTTTGGCGCGCACGTGTTGGCCGCTGAAGCGGAGCCCAAACCCGCCGACATCATCAATCCTCTGAACACCGTGTGGACTCTCATAGCGGCGTTCCTGGTCTTCGCCATGCAGGTTGGCTTCACCATGCTCGAAGCCGGCTTCTGTCGGTCGCGCGAGACGGTCAACGTGCTGATGGAGTGTATTGTTGACACCTGTCTCTGCGGCCTCTTGTTCTATGCCTTCGGCTTTGCCTTCATGTTCAGCCACGGCAACGGCTTCATCGGATACCATTGGTTCTTCCTGCAGGACATTCCGGCAACCTATGAAACCACCGACGTAGCCTTCCTGGCCTTCTGGATCTTCCAGTTCGCTTTCGCCGATACCTGCTCCACCATCACCTCAGGCTCCATGATCGGCCGCACTGGTTTCGTCGGCGACCTCTTGTACAGTGTCGCGGTTTCGGGATTCATCTATCCCATCGTCGGCCACTGGGCCTGGGGTCCGGATGGCTTCCTGGCACTGATGGGCAGCGATGGCCATTGGCTGCCTTCGCTTGGTACCGGCTTCCACGACTTCGCGGGGTCGACGGTGGTCCACACCATCGGCGGATTCATCGCGCTCGCTGGTTCGATCGTGCTGGGACCGCGGTTGGGCCGTCACTTCAAGCGTGATGGCGGCGCGCCGATGTTACCGCACGACCTGACCATCGCGGCTTCCGGCGGTCTGCTCCTGTGGTTTGGCTGGTATGGATTCAATCCCGGCAGCACGCTATCGGCCATGGACTTTGAAGGCATCGGTCGCGTAGCCACAAACACCATACTCGCGGCATGCGCGGCGGGTCTAACCGCCATGGCATATAGCTACTCGATGAGCAAGAAGTGGGACATTGGCTTCACCGTGAACGGATTTCTCGCCGGTTTGGTAGCCATCACTTACCCCTGCTATTGGGTCAGTCCAACCGGCGCCATCGCGCTGGGCGGTATCGCCGGCGTTCTAGTGGTCCTCGGAGTCGAGGCCCTGGAGTGGCTGCGCATCGACGATCCCATAGGCGCGGTGCCGGTGCACGGCTTCTGCGGTATCTGGGGCACACTGTCGTTAGGCCTGTTCGCCTGCGGCAAATACGGTTCGACCGGTCCGGTCGCTCCCGACAACTCCGTTGCTCTGAAGGGTCTGTTCTATGGCGGAGGACTGCAACTGCTGAAGGCCCAACTCATCGGCAGCGTCGTCATTACCACGGCGACTTTCGCGGTCGCGTTGGCTGTGATGTACGCAGTGCATGCCACGGGCACGTTGCGCGTATCGGAGGAAGGCGAACTGTACGGCCTGGATTTGCACGAGCACGGCATCTCGGCGTATCCCGAGTATGTCATCTCGTCGATTGGCCGCCCTGGCGGTATGCCGACAGAGTCGGCGCCTACCGTATTGTCGACATTGTCGACTGAGGTGCCGTTGGGAATACCTACGCGAGCGATTTCCTGATCTGCCAATCGCAACCTTGTGCCGAGACCGAAATCGTTGGACTACCTGCGAGGAGAAAAATGACAAAACTTGAAGCGATTGTGCAGCCATCAAGGTTTGAAGCGGTGAAAGATGTCCTGATCGAAATCGGTGTTGCAGGCATGACCGTTTCCGAAGTGCGCGGTCACGGGCGCCAGAAGGGCCACACTGAGTCCTACCGGGGACGGGAATACACGGTGGATCTTCTTCCGAAGATCAAAGTCGAGGTGGTGCTGGAGGACACGCTCGTGGATCGCGCGGTGGACGCGATTGTGACCGCCGCCTCCACCGGCAAGATCGGCGATGGCAAGATATTCCTGTCAAAGATCGACGAAGTCATTCGCATTCGCAACCAGGATCGAGGAGTCGCAGCCTTGTAAGCTGGCATGTTTATCGCTTTGCCTCGGCGCTGCCTTGAAGCGGCCCGGCTGCATCCGGTGCGAGGTTGCATGGAGCGGCATCTGGATTTTGCAGCAACGACAGCCGTCTCGGTTGTTCTGGGTGATCGGAAATCGCTGGTCCAGTTCGCGCCCCGGGGCGCCAGGATTCGTCCTGGGGGATCCAACTCAGAAGGGCAAACTCTTGCTGCGTAATTGGGCCAGCCACTTCCCATGGGCAGATTCGTCCGGCCCGCGACGCCCCGCCAACTTCAAGCCTATGGTTTGCCCGCAAGTGCGTCCAATTGTTTTTTCCATCGCGGTTAGAAGCAGAATCACGCCAGAGCTGAGAAAGTCGGTTGCTACCAGACGCCACCCCACCCGCTGGTTGGACATTATCGCGTGGACCGGTGTTACAGCGGGAACTGGTTCCTGCACGGGTTGGCCGGCGTTTGACCCTGTTCCCCCTTTTTTCTTGCCGGATGCACCGGACCCCGCAGGGATCGGCGTGGGGCCTTCTCCCAACCAGTGGCTTCATTGGCAGTGATGGCTATCACTTCTGCGGCAGTGGCGAGCGAGTACAATCGGCAGGAAACCCGGCAATCGGGTTGTTCGCTGTTTGCAGCTTCGCCGTACTCATGTTATGCGAGACTTAATAGCGATAGCTCCGGCGGGACGTGGCCGCAACATTACCCAGTCGCTGCATTGCCCGTGCAGCACCCGTCGCTGTCGTCAAGAGGAGGTTGAAGATGTTCGCACGCAATGCCCATTTCCGCGTGAAATCACTCAACTTGGCTGCTGAGTTCGCCCAGACACTCGAGAACGAGGTCCTTCCTTTGCTTCGCAAGCAAAAAGGTTTCAAGGGCGAAATCACGTTGTCAAATCCCGGCAATCTGGAACGGATTTCTATGAGCCTGTGGGACAACAAGAGCAATGCAGAAGCGTACGACGCCAACGTCTACGCGCAAGTGCTGAAGATCCTTTCCAAGGTGATCGATGGGAAGCCCAAGATCCGGATCTTTGAGGCCGTCGCCTTAAACCTCGATCACGGCACGGTAGCCGAGCGCCAGAGTTCTTGATTGTTCTTCATGGCGCAGCACTCGCAATGCGCCTTCCATGAGCGCCTGCAGTTCGTCCTCGCCCGGATAAACCGTGATAGGAGCGATCCAACTTACGGACTCCGTTAGCGCCGAGACCAAACGCTGCGAATGTGCCATGCCGCCGGTGAAGAGCACAGCGTTCACGCGTCCGTGCAGGACAGTCGCCATCGCCCCGATCTCTTTCGCGATTTGATAGGCCATCGCCTCGAACACGGTTTTGGCCTTTGCCTCACCACCCGCCATGCGACGCTCCACTTCCACCAGGTCTTTCGTGCCGAGATAGGAGTACAGTCCGCCCTCGCGGAACAGCAGCCCTTCTATTTGCTTCTGTGTGTAGTTGCCGCTGAAGCAGAGATCGACCAACTGCATCGCTGGCACTCCGCCGGCACGCTCCGTGGAAAATGCGCCTTCTTCGCGCGAATTGGTCACGTCTACCATGAGGCCGTTTTCGTGCGCTGAAACCGAAATCCCGCTGCCCAGGTGGGCCATAATTAGACGCAGTGACCCGTACCGTTCGCCGCACTCCCGGGCATAACGCTTGGCCACCGCCTTTGAATTCAAAGCATGCGACAAACATTGCCGCTCCAGTAGCGCCGATCCCGACAGGCGCGCACACTCCGGCCACTCGTCCACGCTGACCGGATCGACCACGTAGGCTTGTATGCCGGCCTTTTGCGCGATGTCGTATGCCAGAAAGGCGCCCAGGTTCGCAGCATGTTCACCGCGCCTGGCCAGTCGCAACTCGTCGAGCATTTCTTGATTCACAACGTAGGTGCCGCTGGCTAAAGCGGGCAGAAGACCGCCACGCCCCACCACCGCATGAAGCTCGCGGATGTTGCGTCCCGCCTCACTGAGTGCAGCTTCAATCTGCGCGGAGCGAAATTGCTGCTGATCGAGAACCGGGCACCCATGGAACTGCGCCATCTCGGCATCGGAGTGCCGGATGTTTTTGACGAAATCAGGGCGCTCGTTCACGTACAGAGCCATCTTGGTGGACGTGGAACCGGGGTTAATCGCGAGAATCCTGAATTCACCGGGTTGCAAAGATCACCCCCAGGGCGATGGAGTTCACCTTGTCATCCACGCTCTCCACCCGCGATGGAATCAGGATCGGGACTTTCGCGCCGGCCACCACATGCGCGCACTGCGAGCCACCCAGGTACTTCACGGATTTTCCGAGAAGGTTGCCTGCCTCGATGTTCGGGACCACCATGCAGTCGGCGTGACCTGCCACTGGATGCGCGATGCCCTTCGCCTGCGCCGCAGACCCCAAAAGTGCGCAATCGAGGGCAAGCGGGCCGAAGAGCTCTACGTCGCCGAACCGGCCAGCTTCGCCCATCTCGGTGAGCAGTCTGGCATCCACACTCGAGGGCACGGACTCGCTGACCGCTTCCGTGGCGCTCATGAGCGCGATCTTCGGACGCGCCAGTCCGAGGGAACGCATGACCTCGATTGCGTTTTGCACGATTTGCTTCTTCTGCTCCAGGTTCGGGGAGACATTCAGCCCTCCATCGGTGATGCCGACCAACCTGATCTCACCCGCGAGCTTGTCCTCGTAGAGGAGCACGTCGCTCAACAGACGTCCTGTCCGCAGCCCAGCCTGTTTGTCCAGCGCGGCTCGCAAGAGTTCGTCTGTGCGGAGATGGCCTTTCAGCAGGAGATCTACGTGGCCCTCGCGCGCCATCTGTATTGCGACGGTTGCAGCATCCTCTGCGCTGACAAACTCTGCCCCGGCGATCAAGCCAAATAGCCCGAGGGCCTCCGCCTTGGCGCGGATGTTTCGTTCGTTGCCAATCAGCACCGGAATTGCAATCCCGAGATGCAGCGCACCATCGGCTGCGGTCAGGGCAACCTCGTCGTCAGCCGCAACTACCGCAACACGTTTGGGACCCAGCGGCTGAGCGCGGCGGCGGAGTTCGGCGAAGTTCGTTATTTCCTGTCTGGTGCATGCAGCAGTGCTGGAGATCATGACCCATTCTCGCCTGGGCGAATGCTGCGTTGCAGTGAGGCGGGTCACAATAGGGACTGTCGTGGATGTGGTGTCCTTTAAAGGCGACTGTGACGACCGGCTCCGAGCTTTTCACCGTACTTGGGTTGCTCCGCGATAGCGCGGACCCCGTCGCGTGGAAACGCGAGTCACCTCGAAATGTCACAGCACCAGAAATCTCATCAGGCTTCTTTTCGACCGGCAAATTCCGTGGAATTCGACTACCGCTGAGAAGGATTGGTCTCGGCGCAGGGTTCCGTTACCATTGGGGTTTCAAACCTATGCACAAGGAAAGGCAATCTCATGTCGCTGGACTATCTGCTGAAGACGGAACCCTCGGAGTACTCTTTCGCCGATCTGCAGCGAGATAAAGTGACAGTGTGGGACGGAGTAACGAATCCGGTCGCAGTCAAAAATCTGCGGGAAATGACGCCCAGAGCGAGACTGATCATCTACGAGACCGGAACTCACAAGAGCGCGGTTGGCACCGCGTCGGTCGTTTCCGTGGACGCTACGGATCCCAGACATCCGATCGTGAAGATCAAGGTTGGAAAAGCACTTTCGCAGGCGGTCTCTTTGCAGCAGATCAAAGCCAACGGACTGTTCGCAGATTCGCCTCTGGTGCGTCAAGGAAGGCTTTCTGTTGTACCGCTGACGAAGGCGCAGCACAAGGCTCTCACGGGAGAATAGTGTGAGGGCGCTGGGTCTGACCACCCCGTTCGATTTCCCTATGAATTCCGCCATTCGCGAAGTGGTCGCTCACGGAGCGTCGGCAAAGAAGATTGTTGAAGTGCTTCGGCAGGACCGGCTGTATCCGCATCCCGAGCTGCTGGTGACGTTCATCGGCAACCACGACATGAAGCGGTTCCTCACCGATGCCAGCGGCTCGCAGGAAAAGTTGAAGCTGGCATTTTCTCTGTTGGCGACACTACGCGGAATTCCGCAGTTTTATTATGGTGACGAAATTGGCATGACCGGCGGCGACGATCCGGACAACCGCCACGATTTTCCGGGTGGCTTTCCAGGCGACGGCCTCCACGGTTTTCTAGCCAGCGGACGCTCACCGGACGAGCAGGAGATTTTCTTGCACGTGCAGGCCCTGCTTCGCCTGAGGAAGAAACATCCGGCGTTAAGGCAAGGGCGCCAATGGCACGTCGGCTGGGATGACACCTACTATGCGTTTGTGCGCGAAACTGCTGAAGAAAAGCTGTTGGTCTTGTTTAATAATTCGCCAACGGTACGAGACATTACGATCGCGACGGAGGACACGACGCTGGAAGACGCACAGCAGTTGGAAAGGATTTTTGGCGCAGGGAAAATAGTATTGAAAAACAAGGTCTTGCAGCTAACGCTGCCACCAACCAGCGCAGCCGTCTACGACGTACGGTAGGCGGCAACCAACAACCACGGCCTACTGCTTGTGCTTAGCCGACAATAATTCATTTCTGATTTCGGAGATCGAACCCTCGGAAAAGAAGGGTTCAGTTCCACCATTCGGAAGGTACCAAAAAGCATGCATTGTGGCGCCGTGGTTCGGCTTCAAGTGCGCCAGATTATACCTCAGTATTTTCCGCTTTCGATCACAATCTAACTGCCGAAATGCCGAAATCTTCGGATGAGCGAACACCGGGCGCCGAAACGGCATTCTTTGGTCATGCTCTCGGACCCTCGGTGACGCCGAGGCTGTTAACAGATGTTAGTCAACTGAATGGTCCGGGCATGCTTTCTGGCCGCGCCGCAAGCGGTCTTGACCTGCCAAATAGCGTAAACGATTGCTCCGTCTCGGTTTAGGCCACAGTTCTTCCAGCCCGTGTTGGCTCGCCTCATTGCATGTGTTGACCGCCGTTAATGGAGAGGTTTGCGCCGGTTACTAAGGCGGCCTCGTCCGAGCACGCCATTTTGAACGGCGGTGCATTTTGGGTAAAGTTTCGGGCGTGGGGCCGATCAAACCAAGGCCGCAGCCGGAGCGACTGGCCGATTCGCCGTCACCGTCTGCGTACTCTGCCTCTGCTACCCTCGAATGTTTTGCGATGTGTTTGGACGTGTTAACTAACTTCATTGAGGCAATCATGAACATCAGAACAGTGGAAGTAATCGGCGCGGGAGGCTTTGGACTGAAGCGACGAACTGACATATTTCCGCGCTTCTCAGCAGCGCGTCAGGAGAGCTTCGCCAATTAATCTGCTGGGTGAGGGCTTTTGACTAGACTTGTACCTGTTGAACACCGTATGCTTCTCGAAAATGACGTGGGGTCAACCGGGTTTGAATTCCAAATGGAAAATTCTGCTTCTATTATGTGCCTGTATTCTTGTTGTGAATCCACCTCCGTGATTTCTCTTTCTGTTCGCGGGACTGGAGGGGAGGAATGAGAAATGGAAACAGCCACTTTGATCGTGTCTGCATCAAATCCACCGGTTCTTACGTTCCGTCCAAGATTCTGACCAACGAAGAAGTCATGGCAAACTTGCCAACCTCTCCGCAGTGGGTCGTCGAAACGATGGGGATTCGCGAGCGGCACATCGCTGAACCAGACGAATACACGTCGGACCTTGCTGCCCGTGCCGGGCTGGACGCAATCGCTGCGGCGGGGCTCGAACCAAACGATATTGACTTGATCATCGTTTCCACGGCGACACCCGACCGCAAGATGCCCTCCTCGGCATGCATTGCGCAGACCAAGATGGGTATTAGCAACTGCTGCGCCGTGTTCGATGTGGCGGCGGTGTGTGCCGGGTTTGTTTACGGCATCACGATCGCCGGCCAATTCATCCAGAACGGTATGTACGAGCGTGCGCTGGTGATCGGCGCCGATACCTTCTCCAAGGTCACGGACTGGAACCACCGCGACTGCGTCGTTTTTGGAGACGGCGCCGGTGCCGTGGTACTCGAGAGGAAGGAGCGGGAGAATGGGTTCTTTTCAAGCATTCTCCTCGCCCAGGGCGAAGGAATGGATTATTTCACAATCTACCCTGGGGACGCTTACTTCACCATGAACGGAAAAGAGGTTTACGAGAAGGCTACAACCGCGGTGCCCGAGTGTATTCAGGAGATTCTCCGCATAAACCGGCTGGGGCTCGAAGACGTCTCGATGATAATTCCGCACCAGGCCACAGCTCGCGTCCTCAAGCGCATCGCCGAGGTACTCAACGTCCCTTATTCCCGGATGCAGACGAACCTGGAGTCGTACGCGAACACTGCTGGAGCTACAGTTCCGCTGCTCCTAGACCAAGTAAACCGACGCGGTCTTCTCCGCGAAGGCGATCTTCTCTTGCTCGTGTCCATCGGCGCAGGCTGGACCTGGGGCGCAAGCTTATATCGATGGTAAGTTTCGATCTTGCCAACCTTCCTGGATGTGCTTTGCCAACCGATCGCTTTGGCCAGTATTTGGGCTAGTATGTAGAAGTCTCGTTTCGGCGGGTCTTGTTGACGCACCTCCCGAATCGATCATGGAAACAGGAATGGTCTTCGCACCTAACTTCATTTGAGGCAATCATGGACATCAGAACAGTGGGAGTAATCGGTGCAGGCACGATGGGCAATGGCATTGCCCACGTCTTCGCCAAGAGTGGATACAACGTTGTGCTAGTCGACGTGGAGCAGCGCTTCATCGATCGCGGCCTGCAAACCATCGGCAAGAACCTGGAACGCGAGGTTGCGAAGAACAAGTTGACAGCGGAACAGCGCGACCTGGCTCTGGGGCGCATCACGGGCACAGCCGATCGCAAGCGGTTGGCCGACTGTGATTTCATCGTGGAAGCAGCCAGCGAGCGTTTTGAGATCAAGGCCGAACTTTTTCGCGATCTCGATGCAATGTGCCGTCCCGAGGTCCTCCTGTCGTCGAACACGTCATCCATTTCGATAACCAAGCTGGCAGCGGTTACCAAACGACCCGACAAAGTTATCGGGATGCACTTCTTTAATCCCGTGCCAGTGATGAAACTGGTTGAACTGATCCGCGGACTGGCCACCTCAAACGAGACTTTCGCGACCGTCAAAGCTCTCGCAGAGAAATTGGAGAAAACTCCCGTCGAGGTGAATGATGCGCCGGGCTTTGTCTCGAATCGCGTACTGATGCCGCTGCTGAATGAAGCCATGTACGCCGTGATGGAAGGTGTGGCCACTGCCGAAGCCGTGGACGAAGTCTTCAAGCTGGGTATGGCGCACCCGATGGGTCCTCTGACCCTGGCGGACTTCATCGGACTCGACGTCTGCCTCGACATTATGCGGGTCATGCAGTCCGGCCTCGGCGACCCCAAATACCGGCCCTGTCCGCTGCTGATCAAAATGGTCGATGCCGGATGGCTCGGCCGCAAGTCCGGGCGCGGGTTTTACCAGTATTAGCAAAGTTCGCGGAATATAGTGACATTCGCATCGGATTTGTCATCACGAGCGCAGCGAGGGATCGGCTTGTGCTTGGGCAGGGAAAGCAGATTCCTCGCGCCAAAATCCGGCGCTCGTAATGACAATTCATAATGACGATCGGGCTTGTCGCCCACCGATGGGTCACCCTCTGCTCGCTTCTTCCGTTAGTAAGCGGACGGCAACTCCATACGTCCGCGTAATGGCGAAATTTACCCTCCGTTAAGTCAGCTGGCTTAGTGACGAAGCTCACTGCTCCGGCGATCCATACGGTTTACCCTGTACATGTGGCCAACCACTGCTGGACTGCGAGGTGAACATGAGTTTCGCTGCCGCTATGGATGACATCGAGGACCGGCCGTTCTCTGAACTGAAAATGAGCGACTCCGCCAGTATCTCTCGTAGCCTCACCTTGAAAGACATCGAGCTCTTCGACGCCACTTGCTGGATCCAAGCAAGAATTTTGCGGAAGGAACGCGCACCATGGCACGCATCATTGAAGTGACGGATTTGATTCTGCGAGAGGCGCAGCAGAGCCTTCTGGAAACCAGCATGGCTCTGGAGGACATCCTCCCGGTCTGTGAAGACCTGGACAATGCGGGCTACTGGTCTTTGGAATGCTGGGGCGGCGCATCCTTCGATTCGTGCATACGCTTGCTGAATGAAGACCCATGGGAGCAATTGCGGACCTATCGCAAGCTGCTCCCCAAGACCAAGCTGCAGATGCTTTTGCGCGGACAGAATCTGCTGGCCTATCGCAACTTCGACGACTCCATTGTCGGCCGATTCGTTGAGAAAGCAGCCGCGAACGGCATAGACGTATTCCGCGTATACGACGCGTTCAATGATGTCCGAAACCTGAAGGCCAGCCTGGAAGCGGTCAGGAAGATTGGAAAGCACGCGCAAGGATCAATCTGTTACGCCCCAAGTCCGGTATACACGATCACGGCGTATGTGGACATGGCGCAGCGGATAAAGGAAATGGGTTGCGACTCAATCTGCATTCGGGACGTGGCGGGTTCCCTTAAACCGCAAGCCGGCTACGATCTGGTTAAGGGCATCAAGCAGAAGTGCGGGAAAGATACGCTGGTAAACGTTCACACCCATTCAACCACTGGCGTGACGATGGTATCGCTGATGAAGGCCGTCGAGGCAGGGTGCGACATGGTGGACACAGCGATCAGTTCGCTGGCCTTCGGTCGAGGGCACAATCCAACCGAAAGCTTCGTAGAGATGCTGGAGGGCACGGGCTACGAATGCCGGCTGAACATGGAGAGGATTCTTCGTGTCAAGCAGCATATCGCAACCGTCCGTCCACGCTACCGCGCGTTCTTCGACGGACACGTGGGCGTCGAGACCGAGATATTTGAGAGCCAGATTCCTGCGTCGATGATTTCGAGCACGGAATACCAGTTAAAAGGACAAGACACGGGCCATTTGCTGCAGGATGTATTGTCGGAAATCCGGAACGTCCGCAGAGACGCCGGATATCCTGCACTGGACCCTCCGGTAGATCAGATCATCGGCACGCAGGCAGTATTCAACCAATTGCACGGCAGGTACACGGCGCTCACCAGTGAATTTGCCGACTTGATGCTGGGCTACTACGGTACCCCATTGGGCGAGAAGAATGCAGAAGTACTGAGGATGGCATCCGCCCGCGCTAACAAGCCGCCCATCCGTGGCCGTGCAGCCGACTTACTTCAGCCGGAGTGGGAACGGAGGCGATCGGAAGCCGCGGCCCTGCCCGGTTTCGGCGGCACCGACGAAGATGTGTTGACCTACGCCATGTTTCCGAAGATCGCGCCACAGTTTTTCAAGACCCGTATGGAAGGCCCGAAGCACATCGGTAACGAGCCGGCGACCAAGAATCTAGAACAGCCGGATGCAAATCGCAGCAGCGGCACGTTGGCATCACCGGTGACCTACGTCGTGAGCCTTAATGGCAAGGAACACAAAGTCACCGTAGCACCGGCCAAGTAACGACGGACAGGAAGCTGCGCTTCGGATTATTGAAGCGAGCCAGGAGGCATGAATGGCTACACCAACGCTTAAACCGGCCAGTACTACCATGGCCGAGAGAATCAGCGAGCTTACCGAGAAACGCGAGAAGCTTCAGCAGGGCGGCGGCAAACAACGTCTGCAGAAGCAACACGAGTTGGGTAAGCTGAGCGCGCGCGAGCGCATCGAAAAGCTCGTCGATCCCAAGAGTTTCCAGGAGATAGGTCTTTTTGCGAAACATCGCGCCACCTATTTTGGAATGGCAGACAAGGAACTGCCGGCGGATGGAGTGGTGACCGGATGCGCGACGGTTGACGGCCGCTTGATCCACCTCGCCAGCCAGGATTTCACCGTCGCCGGTGGAGCAGCAGGCGAGGTGCACTGCGCAAAGATCAAGGAGATGATGCAGCTTTCGATGAAGACCGGAAGCCCATTCGTATTCATCAACGATTCCGGTGGCGCGCGCGTCCAGGAGGGTATCGACAGCTTGGCGGGCTATGCCAGCGTGTTCTACAACAACGTCATGCTTTCCGGCACGGTGCCGCAGATTTCGATCATCTGCGGTCCTTGTGCGGGCGGTGCAGCCTACAGCCCGGCGCTGACCGACTTCATCATCCAAACCAGGCGCGCGCAAATGTTCATCACCGGTCCGCAGGTAATCAAGCAGGTCACGGGAGAGAGTGTGACCGCGGACCAACTGGGCGGGCCCGCGGCCCAAATGAACCGATCTGGTGTGGTTCACCTGATTGCGGAGGACGATGACGGAGCGTTGTCTCTGTGCCAGCGGCTGTTGAGCTTCTTGCCGTCGAACAACTTGGAAGATCCTCCTCGCCTGGCTTACACCGATAAACTGGAAAACGATCCCCAGCTAAACGACATAGTGCCGGCAGAATCTAAGGTTGGCTACGATATACGGACGGTGCTCGCACGATTGCTGGATCACCAGGATTTCTTCGAAATTCAGCCGGGTTTCGCAGCGAACATAGTGATCGGGTTCGGCCGCCTTCAAGGGCGCTCGGTGGGGATTGTCGCGAACCAGCCCAGCGTCCTCGCCGGAGCGCTCGACATCGACGCGTCCGACAAGATATCCCGCTTCGTACGATTCTGTAATGCCTTCAATATCCCCTTGCTCACCTTCGTCGATGTACCGGGATTCTTGCCTGGCGTCGAGCAGGAGTACGGCGGCATCATTCGGCACGGAGCCAAGGTGCTCTTCGCTTATTCGGCTGCAACCGTCCCAAAGATAACGGTCGTAATCCGTAAAGCATATGGCGGCGCTTACATCGGGATGTGCTGCAAAGACTTGGGAGCGGACCGGGTGGTAGCATGGCCAACTGCTGAAATCGCGGTCATGGGCGCCGAAGGAGCTGCGGAAATTGTCTTTCGCCACGAGATCGACTCCGCGGAAAACAAGGTGCAGCGGCGCGATGAACTGATCGAAATGTATCGTCACACGTTTGCGAACCCATATATATCGGCGGGCCGGCGGCTCGTCGATGACGTGATCGAGCCCGCCGAGACCAGGAGATATCTAGCGCGGGCCCTGGAGGCTCTACACACCAAGCGAGAGCTTCGTCCGCCGAAGAAGCACGGCTTGATTCCACTCTGAGACACGGAGGCGCCTGCATCATGCACACTGCCGCAACCATTACACCCGAAACTTTGGCGGTGATCGCCGCCAGCGTCACGGCGTTCCTCGGCAAGAAAGTTCGGATTCGGTCCGCAAGGGCGTTACAGACGCCGTATGCAGTCGAGCGGTGGGCACGGCAAGGCCGGTTGATTGTCCAAACATCGCACAACCTTGCCAGCTAAGACGATGACCACGCTCGCGGAAGGTACCATGACCGCAAAGCGGGAAGTGCTCCCGGAGAGGAACGGACCATGAAGTTAGAGATATCGGTTGACGGGCAAAGATACGAAGTCGAAGTCGAGGTCACCGAGGAGGACGACTCCGGGCGGGCACAAGACAACCGTCCCGCCCCGGCGACTGCGACCATCCAGTCGACCGTGCTGCGCACTCCTCCCAAACCGGGAGCTTCGTCGGATCCTAGCGTTGACGAATCCAAACTATGCCGCAGCCCAGTGGCGGGAATCGTGGTACGGGTTAATGTCGAGGCGGAGCAACAGCTGGAGGTTAACGATCTGATGGTCGTGCTGGAAGCCATGAAGATGGAAACTAACGTGACGGCGCCGATCGCCGGAAAGCTGAAATCCGTCAACATATCGCCACGAGATGCGGTGAAAATGAACCAGATCCTGGTCGAATTCGAGTGAGCCAATCAGGTCGTGAGGCAGTGCGTTTTTGGCCGCCCTAGAGCAATTCCAGAGTGGTTGTAACTTGGGTAGTGCGGGCCTTCAGAGCGTGTGTGAGAACGAAACGCGGTATTTGCCAGTGGAGTTTGCTAGCGGAAAATTCGGCGCCATCGGCGCCGAACAGTTTAGAGCAGTTTAAGAATTACTGTAGTCGAGCGAGCACGGTAGAGCGGCGCTTCAGCGCCGCGTTCCCGCTGATCCTTCACCTCCGAGCCGGCTTCAGCCGGCGGCACCTAGACTACACAAATAACTAAACCGCTCTAAAAGCGCCTCCAGTGCATTGAGAGCCTAATTCTAGAACGAAGCCGATGTACAGCGACATAATGTGCGGCCATTTCTATCTTGCTTCCTGTTAGTCCGCTGACCTTTGAACAACTTACCGCTTAGGCCACCGATTGTCTTTGATCCAAGGCATCTCTTCTTCTACCTTTTTCCTTAAGACACCAATCAACTCGTTGTATTTAGTCTCTGACATTCTACGCATTTCACGGTTGCGTACGAGCATATCAATGGAACTCTGCATCTCTTTTCGTGCCTCTTGATCGTTCTTATCAACGTCAGCCATTGAGTAGAACAAAGGGGCAATACATCGAGTAAATGACTCGGCATATGTTTCGCCTAAGTTAACATTGAACTCCTTGACCGGCGACGTATCGCCGTCGTCCCAGAGAATAACGAATTCCGACTTCCCCCCACAGGCGCTATCGTAAGACTTGGCTTGTTGCAAAATGTAAATCGCCAGCGATACCACCTGTTCTAGTGGCTGTTGTCTGCCGAGATACATGCGCGCCAAGTATTCGCCTAGGTATGCTCCAGAACCCAAACAAATGCGACCTACTGCTTCCGCAGATATAGTTTCTTCAGTCCCAATGAGAAAATCACCGTCTATCGGAGAATATCCTCCAATCACAAATGAAAAATCAGGAGAGTTTTCTTTTCCCCAATCAGGATGTGGATAGACGTGGTCGTTAAATACTTTTCTCAGGCCAGACTCTATTGCATCCTGAATATTACCCTTGCTGAGTTCATCCTCCGGCAGTGACTTCATGCTATTGGTTATCTGCTCAACTGCTCGCTTGGCATATGTCGCTCTTCCGGTCAAGACGAGTACCGCAGTAGCCGCATGGTATTTTATCGTGAACATTTTCGTTTCTTCGATCTTTGCGCCACTTGTATATTGTGTATCGGCGCAAAGCAGGATACCTGTCTCAAAACGAAAAGCAGCTGCAATTGTCACGGGGTTTCTCCTGAACAACCACGAATACCTGAATCGCCGTGCTTGCCGGGATGCCTCATTGGGCACCCCTTCCGACAAATTACTCCCCTTTGTTGTTTTGTGAAATATATGATCGTGAATGCTAATTGCTAGTCTTTAGCCGCTAGCTGCCGCTTGCAGCTGCCTGGCGCGCTCATACACCTTCACATATTCGCGGGCCGAGTTGATCCAGGAATACTCCTGCGCCATACCGTTGCGCATCAGCGCTTGCCAAGCCTTTGGATCGGACCGATACAGAGTTGTGGCCGCCTGCAACGTCTCCAGCAACGCTTCGCCGCTGTATTCCTTGAACTTGAAGCCGGTGCCCTTCAGCGTCTGCCGATCGAATTGCTCGACGGTGTCGTCGAGTCCGCCGGTGGCGCGCACCACGGGTACAGTCCCATAGCACATACTGTAGATCTGGTTTAGCCCGCCGGGCTCATAGCGCGAGGGCATGAGGAAGATGTCGCTGCCAGCTTCAATCTTGTGCGCCAGGGCGTTGTCGTAAGCGATCTTCACGGCGAATTTCTGCGGAAACTGTTTGTTCAGCTTGCGGAACAACTCTTCATACGGGCGGTCGCCGCTGCCCAGCACTACCATGATCAACTCCTGCCGGGCCAAGCGGTCGGCCACCTGGAGAATAAGATCGAAGCCCTTCTGGGCTGCAAAACGCGACACAATTCCCACCACCGGCAACTGCGTTTCTTCGGCCAAGCCAAATTCTTTCAGCAGGTCCGCCTTACATTTTGCTTTGCCGCTGAGATCGCCGGCGGAATAGTGCGCCGCAATAAAGCGATCGCTTTCGGGGTTCCATTCGCCATAATCCACGGCATTGAGAATGCCGCTAACCGTGCCGGAGCGCGCGCGCAATACACCTTCCAGACCAAAGCCGTACTCCGCAGTCTGGATTTCCTGGCTATACTTCCGGCTGACGGTGGTGATGTAGTCGGCCATGGTGATGGCGCCCTTGAGGAAATTCACCTTGCCATAGAATTCCAGCTTCGACATGGTGAACAAATCCCAGGGCAACATGAGCAGGGGCAGGATCTCGGGCGGGAAAAGTCCCTGGTATCCGATATTGTGAATGGTGAAGACGCACGGAGTGTTGGCAAAGGCCGGGTCTTCCTCGTACAGCGTCTTCAGCAGGATGGGAATCAGGGCCGTCTGCCAGTCGTGGCAATGAAGCACATCGGGCGTGCCGAGAATTTTGGCCGACTCCAACACGGCGCGGCAAAACAACGCAAACCTTTCAGCGTTGTCGTGATAGTCGCCCAACGGTGTACCGTAGAGCGAATCGCGGTCAAAGAACGGAGGGTAGTCGATGAAATAGAATTGCACTCCGGAGCGCACGCCGCCGTCGACGACGGAACAGAAGCGGTAGCGGTCATCGAAGGGCACGGTGATGCTGGGAATGACGATGCGCGGTTTGTCCAGCTTGGTTTGCTTGTAACGCGGCAGAAAGACTGTAACCTGATGCCCCAAACTGGCGAGAGCGGGCGGCAAGGCGCCTATGACATCCGCCAGCCCGCCGGTCTTGGAAAAGGGTACGCACTCGGATGCCGCAAAGGCGATATTCATGAGACCTCCCGGCGCGAGCGGGGATACTCTTCCGCGGATACGCCGAACTGCACAACTGGACTGCGCACTATGATGTAAGAAAGGCCGAAACAGTTGAGTCTAATTGGCGAATGGAAAGAGGGCAATGTGGCGAGGACCGCGTCGAACAAATCCGTCACCAGCGTTAAACGGAAGCCGAAGCTAGGACAGAACTTTCTCACCGATTTGGGCGCGGCACAGCGCGTGGTGGAGGCCCTCGGAGATGTGTCCAATCGCACCGTCATCGAGATCGGCCCGGGCCGCGGCGTGCTCACCGATGTGTTAGCTGCGCGGGCCAAACACGTGATCGGAATCGAACTTGATCGCGTGATGGCGGCCCAGTTGCGCATGCGGTATGCGACCAAACCGAATGTCGAAATCCTCGAATCGGATTTCGTTGCCGCGCAATTCACCTCCATGGTAGGCCGAAGGCCGGGGCCGCTGCACGATCTCCGTCCCACCCAGCCGGAGACGGTGGACGTAATCGGCAACCTGCCGTATTACATCACCTCCGATATCGTTCTGCGGATTCTGGAACTACACCAGAACATCGAGCGCGCGGTGATCATGGTGCAGCGCGAAGTCGCCGATCGTATCTCGGCCGCGCCGGGCAGCCGGGACTATGGACTGCTCTCCGCTACCGTGCAACTCTTCGCCCGTGTGGACAAACTGTTCACGCTGCCACCGGGAGCGTTCTCGCCTCCGCCGCAGGTCCACTCTAGCGCGGTGCGGCTCACCATGGCTCCCCGGCTGCAGGAATTGCAGGTTGAAGAAGATCCGTTCATCGCGTTTCTGAAGCTCGCCTTCGCTCACAAGCGCAAGACGTTGTTGAACAATCTTCGCGGTCAGTACGAGGATGTTGCCGTTCGAGCGGCGCTGAAATCGGCTGGACTGCGCGCCGACGTTCGCGCCGAAGCCATGTCGCTGGAAAAAACGGCGGCGGTGTTTCGCGCCTTACGACAGGCGTAAACTTGCAATCAGCGGAAGGGCTGCAGGAGTGCTGCTGTGAGATCCCGACGACGCCCATTGCGACGTAGTCGCCGCAGCGCACGAAGGAGCGAGCATCATGGCTACCGCAGTACGTCAGCCAGCCGTTGCAGGACGCTTCTATCCCGCCAATGCGCAGCATCTCCGGGCGGAAGTTGAGACCTACACCACGGCGCGTGCCGATGCTTCGGCGGAATCCGAAACGAGGATCCGCGCTTTGGGCTGCATCGTCCCCCATGCCGGATACGTGTACTCCGGACACGTCGCCGGAGCTGTCTATCGCCGCCTCGATTTGCCGCGGCGGCTGGTGATTCTCTGCCCTAATCACACCGGCATGGGCGAGCCACTGGCCATCATGAGTGAAGGTGCATGGCACACGCCATTGGGCGACGTCCCAATCGATCAGGGCATGGCAAACCAGTTAAAGGCAGGCATATCGCTGCTCGTCGAAGACCAGGAAGCCCACCGCTTTGAGCACGCGCTGGAAGTCCAGCTACCTTTTCTGCAGGTACTCGCGCCAGGGTTTCAGTTCGTGCCGATCACGGTAGGAACCAGCAATTTCGACGTGCTGAGCGCGCTCGGAGTCGTGATCGGAAGCGTCGCCGTAGAAGCCGGAGGGCCGGTGCTGGTCATTGCGTCGAGCGACATGAATCACTACGAGAGCGACGACGTAACTCGGGTGAAAGATCGCCGCGCCATCGACCAGATATTGGCGCTCGATCCGCGCGGGCTATACGAGACGGTACATCAAGCCAATATCAGCATGTGCGGATACGGTCCCGCAGTGGTGATGCTGACCGCAGCCAAGAAGCTAGGGGCCAATCATGCGGAGTTGGTCCGTTATGCCACCTCCGGCGATGTCTCTGGAGACCGCGACATGGTCGTCGGATACGCGGGCATTGCGGTGTATTGAATTCTTCTCTGATGAGGAACGAAGCGCGGCCAAAAGGCCGCCTTTTCAATTGATCCGACGATTGTTCAGTGGTGAGACGGACCCGAGCTGTGGCTGGCGGTTGCCTGGCCGCTCGAGGCCGCAGGCGTCCTAACTCCTCGAACTGTGCTCGAACCAGATACCGGGCCGACGGCCATCGGACTGGCGATGGTCGCAGCAGGGGCAGGAGCGGCAAACACGTGTCCCGCCTGCGCAGTGTGTCCGCCATCGAAGGCGTTGTAGCGGGTGGCGAACACGTGGTTATTCGCGGCGCCATTTCGGATGCCAGCGCCGCGGGAGCTTTCGCCGGTCGCGTTTACACCGACGCTGCGCCCGCGAATCACGCTGCTAAAAGCAGGCTGTATGCGCCCGCCAGGGATGTACGCTGCTGAATTAGCTTTTCCAACTATGACAGTCGGCATTTTAGATCGACCTGCGGCTACGGCTGGAGGGGTGGCGCCGGTCCAACCAGGGGGACCTTTCGCCACAACTGGAGTGGCATGAAATCCGTTGCCATACCAGCCGCTACCGTAGTGTCCGCCGGGTATCCAAGCCCATCCGATACCACCGCCTAAGAAAGCCCACGAACCGTAGTGATACGGCAGCCATCCCCACGGGTATTGCGAAGCAAATGAGTATCCGAAGGCGGGAGAGTAGATCCACGCGCCAGAACTGTAAGGGTCCCATCCAATCATCGAATTGGCGAAGCCGTATGGCTGCCAGGCATATCCATAACCCGGCGCCATGAAGTAACTTCCATAGTAGTTGAGGTCTTGCAGCCCATAGCCGACCCGGGGACCAGGGTTGCCGGCGTTGGCAGCGTAGGTCTGCTGGTAAGCCTGCCGCTCGCGGTTCCAAGCATCCGTGGGAAGGGGTTCGGCGCCAGCCGCGACCTTGTATCCAGCCGGATCCGTGGGGTCGAGGGTGAGAGTTTCTTTCCGCTTAACATTCACCATCTGTGGCTGGTCCATGAGTTGGACATCGCCCTTGAACACGGCCAGCCGCGTTGGGTCAGGGCCTACGCTCAATCGGAGTTGGGTGTCGCGCTGTACCAGGAAGATCGAATCGCCGCTCTTCAAGCGGTAGATGTCATCACCCTTGGAGCGTGCGTCGAGATAGACGACGCCTTTGACCACCTCGATCTCGTTGACCTTGGCGCCGTTGTCGTTCATGGACAGCGTCCGGAACGCAATTTCCGAGTTCTCCGCAATCCGCAGAGCGCTTTCGTTCTCGAATTCCACTTCAGCCAGACCGTCATTCCCGGTCACAACTCGCACTCCCTGCGTAATAGGTGTATTCAAAATGGCGCGTTCTAATCCTTGTCCCGTTGCCCGATCGGTCTGCACCTGCCCATTAAGGTAGCTGAGACGGACAATCCTGACATGCGACTCTGCGAACGCGCCGGCCGTTGCGGCCAGCACAAACGCCGTTATCAGTGCTAATGCGGATTTCAGGTGCCGTGGCATACCGTTACTCCTTAGTCCTTGCCTGTTTCTATTGTACGTCTCGACTCGAGATAGGATCGAGGGGTTGGGATCACGAACCTGGTCGAGGCGTTCCCTGTCTAATCGTATTAAACACCCGGGGGATGGGAAGTTGTGAAAATTCGGTACCCAGTCTAGGGCTGATCGGGCGTTTCGTTCGGTTGGCCGGGCCCGCTCAGGGTGCGAAGGAGCTGTTGAGCCGTCTGGCTGCTGATATGCATCGTGTTGGGATCGTCGGCGATCTTGCGCAGAATCGGTGCTATCGCATTCAGTTCCTCGGCATAATGGTTGGCCCGTAAGTCCGCCAACTCTCTTAGCCGGGCATCCAGGCCCAGCTTGTCGAAGCGGTACTGGAAAGCCAGCTTGCGGCCGTAATCCAACGTGCTGGCAATCGCAATAAAGAGATTGGTCAACTCCTGCACATCGGCATTCTGCGACCAGTTGTACGTGGTCGAGCCATGCGCGGTTGCCGACTTGTACTGCAGCGTCTTGCTTCCGGTCTGCGCAATTCGTTTCAGGTGCGAATCGAAATCGCCTTGGAAGCAATTTAGCTGTTTGGCCAGGTCGAAGATCCTCGCGCGATTGACTTCGGACATGGTGAAGTCCTGCTGAAAGAGGTCGGTATCGCCGCCGGTGGCCGTGTCCGGCGCAGGTGTCCCTTGGAAATGTGTGTTGCCGTCCGCCTGTACCGTGATGAAGTAGGTTTGCCAGGGAATTCCCTGACTCCAATTAAAGTTGAAGGTCACCGAGGGCTGGGCGGCGGCGGGAGCGGCTTCTGGTTGTGCCGAAACCGGTAAGACCAACAGAAGTATGGTGAAGGCAAAGCACAATCTCATGCTGGAGAGAGATTTTATCCGATTTTGCCCGACGCGATAATGCCAACCGTTAAAAGTGAATTCAACCGGTGGTCGCGTGTTGCCGCCGCAGCGTGCCCGCGGTGTGCAAGTGGCAAATGGCGATGGCGAGAGCATCGGCCACGTCCGGCGGCTCGGGAGGTGCGGGCAAAGCGAGCAGGCGGGCCACCATCACCTGCACCTGGCACTTCTCCGCCTTGCCGTATCCCACCACGGCTGACTTGATCGACAGCGGAGAGTAGGCAACCACCTGTAAACCAGCTTGCGCCGCGGCTAGCATGGCGACTCCGCGCACATGCCCAAGCTTCAATGCCGACTTAACATTCACCGCGTAGAAGACGTCCTCAATGGCCACCTGCTCCGGCATATAGGTGGCGATGATTTCGGTAAGTTTCTCGCAAATCTTCTTGAGCCGAAGCTCCAGCGGTTCGCGCGGCAACAGCCGGATGGCCCCGCTGCAAAGGTGATGCAGCGAGCCCTCGTCGTCCTGCTCGACGACGCCGTAGCCCGTGTATTCGCCGCCGCAATCGATTCCCAGGATGCGCATGAGCTTCGACCTGTCGCGAGTGTAGCAGGAGCGGCGGCTAATCCAGCCGGTAAATCAGCCTCGGGAGCGGGCTGGTAAACCGGTTGAATTAGCAGAGTACGTAAAAGTTCAATCGGAAAGAAACCTAATCTTTGTAGCTGAACCAACAGAGTCGTTCGGTGGGAGCCCCCGCATTTATGCGGGGGGAGCTCGGCTTTAAGCCGAGCGGCTCACGTCAAGCTATTCTCTTCCGGCTTTAGCCGCGGGATTTGCGGCGGTATCACCAGTCTTCCGTTGAAGTTGGAGCGGCACTGGATCAACTTCCGCCTTCAGTCGCGCCGAGGAGTACAGATACTCCTCAGGTTGCTCCACCAAGCCTGCTTTGATCGGATTCATCCAGACATATTCAACATGTTGTGCATACTCGTCTGCATCTCCGATCCTGTGCTCGTTGTAACCCTTTTGCCATATTTCAAAATTGAAGCCCATCTCCTTTTTTGCGCGGTAGGAGAATCCTCCCTTGATGAACTGCATTGCTTTCTCCAGCGATACCTGTGGAGCCGGTGTGAGAATTAGGTGAACGTGATCTGGCATGAATACGAACTCGTGTATCTGAAATCTCTGCTTGGCCCGATTTTCGCGAATGACGTCCAGCAGCAAATCGCAGAGACGATTGGACTGCAAGATCAATCTTCTCTCCCAAGTCGCAGACGAGGTGAAGAAAGTACGAGTTTCTTGCGGGGCAATCAGCATCGGGGGCGACATTTTATATCATACGGCGGCGGAAGCAACACTTCAGCGCGCCTGGAAAAATTTCGACTTGGTTATGCGCTTTAGCGCCGGGCAGCGAAAACCCCCGGGGCTAAAGCCCGATTACTTAATGCAAAGCTCTTCCTCGCAACGCTAAAGCGTTGCTTCCCCCCGCATAAATGCGGGGGCTCCCACCCGAACAACCTCTTCGGGTCCCGTTATTGTACTGACGGCTTCACGAACGCCCTGGCGAGCCCGATCCCGCCTTCATGCGCGAATTCAGGCGGCCAGTCAGCATCAACCACAGCATGCGGAAATCGCTGATGAACGACCAGAAGGGATGGCCAAAGGTGGCAGGCGTGTTCTTTTCCAGCAGGAAGTGGCCAGTCCACGCAAAGCCGTAGCCGAGCGGAATCCACAGCAGCGCGTACCAGGGGTGATGCGTAGCGAAGGCGACAATCGCGACTATCAGGCCCAGGCTGGTTCCGATGGCGTGCATCCAGCGATTTCCTGGCTCGCTGTGCTGTTCCAGATAGAAGCTGAAGAACTCCTCATAGGGATGGAATGTCCGCGGCTCTGACATGGCAAACACCTCTCGCTGAGTGTTACATGGGCCTGCGGCCCACCAATGGGGATGAAAATAACCACGGAGGCCACGGAGATCACGGAGAAAACTTCTTAGAACTCATCTCATAAATCGTTCCGAGGCGTATCAGGGCACGACTTTTAGTCGTGCCGAACGAGCGCAGGAAAGGTCAGGGCTTCAGCCCTTGCAAAAACAGGTTCCTCAGGGGCTGAAGCCCAAGTCATTGTTGGCCCCTTGCGCACGTCTGAAGCCGTGCCCTGATACAAAACAATTTATGAGATGCTTCTATAGACAAACTCCGTGTCCTCCGTGTCCTCCGTGTCCTCCGTGTCCTCCGTGTCCTCCGTGTCCTCCGTGTCTGAGCCTGCCCTGAGCCAGCGACGGTTTCGCGAAACCGTCCGTGAAGACAGAAGCTAAACGAGCGTGTATGTTCGCCTTAAATTCGCTTTTTTGGCGTTGCATCCATCTCGTCATATTCCGTTGATCCTCAATGACTTGCTCGTATAGCTTCTGGAGAGCGAAGCCGAAGGGTGGTGAACGATTTTCGACGGAGCGCTTCAGGATGGCTCGACCGACCCGCGACAGTGTACTCCCGAATGCAGAAATGTCGCCATGGCTTTACTATCTCTGTGGAGGCATTCTGCCGAACATGAGAATTGGGATTTTGACCGGCGGTGGAGACTGCCCTGGACTGAACGCCGTCATACGAGCGGTGGTGCGCAAAGGCATCATGCATTATGACGATCAGTTTGTCGGCTTCATGGAAGGGTGGCGTGGGGTTTACGAGAACAAGACCATGGACGTGGACATGGATGCGATCTCGGGCATTCTGCCGCGGGGAGGCACCATCCTGCGCACTTCGCGGACCAACCCGGCCAAGCGCGAAGGCGGACTGCAGCGCTGCATGGAAGTCCTGCGGGCCAACCGTGTGGAAGCTCTGATCGCCATCGGAGGGGACGACACCATGAGCGTGGCCCAACGCATGTACGAGCTGGGCCTGAAAGTGGTCGGCGTTCCCAAGACCATCGACAACGACCTGATGGGGACCGACTTTTGCTTCGGCTTCGACACCGCGGTGAACACCGCGACCGAGGCCATTGACCGCGTGCATACCACCGCGGAAGCTCATCAGCGCGTGATCGTGGTTGAAGTGATGGGCCGCGACTCGGGCTGGATTGCGGTGTACAGCGGCATCGCCGGAGGGGCGGATGTCATTCTTATTCCCGAGCGTCCCTTCGACATCGAAGAGGTTGCCGAGCGCATCCGCATGCGCCATGCGCGTGGCCGTTATTTCAGCATCGTGGTGGTGGCGGAAGGAGCGAAGTTCGCCACCGATGTCGATACTGCGCACGGCGCCCCGGTGGTCACCGACATGGGCAAAGACGAGTTTGGTCACGTACGCTTGGGCGGCATAGGCCAGATCCTGGCGCACGAACTCGAACATCGCACCGGGCTCGAGACCCGCAACGTCGTCCTTGGCCATATCCAGCGTGGCGGCACACCCAGCGCTTTCGATCGCGTGCTGGCGTCGCGCTACGGAATCGGCGCCATCGACCAGGTCCACAAAGCCGAATTCGGAGTTATGGTCGCGCTCCGCGGAACTGACATTGTCACCATTCCGCTGGTAGATGCCATCCACAAAACCCGCCCTGTCGATCCGGAATTGGTGGAAGTCGCAATGGGATTGATCGATCCCATTCCCACCGCCCCGGTGAATAAGTAAGCACAATAAGGGATGTCTGGGAGATCGGCGATGCAACGTCAACGAGCGCTGTTGTTGTTCGCGGTTGGACTGCTTTGCGGCACTTCGGCAATTGCGCAAAGCCCTTTTGCTGCGAAAGTTTCGGGGCCGCTGTCACAGCGGGTGGTGGCCTACCAGATTGATGCGAAGTACGATCCCGCGAGGCACACGGTTGAGGCCACCGAGACGCTCACCTATCGCAACCTCACAGGTCAGCCGCTTGACCGATTTCCTTTTCACCTCTATCTCAATGCGTTCCAGCAGAAGTCGACCTGGATGCATGAAGCGCACCGCGACGGCAGCTTTCGCACCAGCAGCCTGGATGAGTGGAAACCTAAGAACTATGGGGCGAACGACGTGACTTCCTTTGAGGTCGTCGGCATGGGAGACCTGACGAAGCAGATGAAGTTCGTGTCTCCTGACGACGGCAATCCCGACGACAAGACGGTCTTCGAGGTGAAGCTGCCGCGTGCGGTCCAGCCGGGGCAGGATGTGCAGTTCAAAATCAAGTTCAAGGCGACCTTCCCTGAGGTTATCGCGCGCACTGGATACAAGCGCACCTTCCTGCTTGCCGGGCAGTGGTTTCCCAAGGTCGGTGTCTGGTGGCAGGGAGCGTGGAGTTGTCATCAGTTCCATGCCATGACAGAATTCTTCGCCGACTTCGGAACTTATGACGTGAAGATCGCTCTACCGAAGGATTACGTCGTCGGCGCCACAGGCGTGCAGACGAGCGACACCGATAACGGAAACGGTACGAAGACCGTCGCCTTCCACGCCGAAGACGTCCACGACTTCGCCTGGACCGCCGACCCCAACTTCAAAGTCGTCGAGGGCCAGTTCGAAGGCAGTGTCGGCCCAGTGAGGATTCGACTGCTCACCTACGACAGCCACAAGAGTTCGTGGCAGCCTTATATTTACTCGGCCAAAGAGAGCATGAAGCGCTTTGACGAATGGTACGGCCCTTACCCCTACGCGCAGCTCACGGTGGTCGATCCTCCTCATGGAGCGGGCGAGGCGGGCGGCATGGAATACCCCACGTTCATTACAGGGGACAGCGGTTGGTTCATCCCCAAGGGAGTGCACCTGATTGACCTGGTCACGGAGCACGAGTTCGGCCACCAGTACTGGTATGGGATGGTGGCGACCAACGAATTCGAGAATGGGTGGCTGGATGAGGGGATCAACAGTTATACCGAAATGAAAGTGCTGGACAATATGTACGGCGAGAATGCGAGCGCCATTAACTTGCTGGGAGCACAGTTAGGCGACCGTGGTCTGCAACGCATGAGTTACCTCGACGTGGCCGACACCGATTCGCTCTCGCGATCCAGCTACACCGATATGAGCATCGGCACATACGGCGGCGTCACGTATGGCAAGACAGCCACGATGCTGGTCTCGCTGGAAGCTATCGTTGGCGAGCAGACGCTGAAAAATGCGCTGCATACCTACTTCATGAGGTACCGGTTTACCCATCCCACGCAGGAAGACTTCATGCGAACGGTGAACGAAGTTGCCGGCCGCGATCTGCAGTGGTTCTGGGCCCAGGCCGTGTATGGCACGCAGGTATTGGATTACGAGGTGCTGCGCGCCGACTCCAATCCCACGAACTGGTACGACAAGAACGCGACGGAGAAGAAGGGCGAGACGACCTACGAGACGCAAGTCATCCTGCATCGGAAAGGGGACTTCGTCTTCCCCGTCGAGGCCGAAGTGAAGTTCGACAACGGAGAGAGCACCCGCGAACGGTGGGATGGAAAAGCCCGGTGGGTGCGATACGTGTATCGCAAGAAAGCACAGGTGGAGTCCGTGCAGATCGATTCTGACTACCAGGTCACGCTGGATCGCGACTACCTCAACAACAGCCAGGTCACCAAGTCGCAGCGCAGTGCGACCGCGGAGATCGCAACCTACTGGATGTTCCTAACGCAGTTGCTGGCTCAGTTCCTGAGCTGGCTGGCATAGAACGGAGGGACCGTGGCGGACAACAAGAAGGGCTTGGTCACTGCCGGATCCAGCCTCCTTTGGCGCCAGCAAGCAATTCTGTGGTGGGTGTTCGCGGTGAACTTCGTCTGCGGTGCGCTGGGGACTGCTCCGGCAGCACTGCAACTGAATCGCGCACTGCACCACACCTTGGCGGGGCAGGCTCTCACCAAAGGCTTTGACCTGGGAATGTTCTTCGAGATTGTGAGGCTGCCGAACGTAAGCCTGATGCGCTCGACAACCAGCTCGTACATCTTCGCGTTCCTGTTCTTCCTCTTCATGCTGTTCGTCAGCGGAGGAATTCTCGAGACCTATCGCCAGGACCGCAGGCTGACCACCGGCGACTTCTTTGCCGCCTCGGGCGCGTTCTTCTGGCGCTTCGTGCGGCTGATGCTCTTTTCGCTGTTGCCCTTTATTTTCCTGTGGTCGATGTATGCGCAGGTCAACAGGCTCTCGGATTACGTGGGCGACAGAGCAGTCGCCGATCAGGTCGGCTTTTGCATCCAGTTTGCAGGCACGGTCCTTCTCGCACTGCTCGCGCTCCTGGTCCGGTTGTGGTTCGATCTTGCCAAAGTTCGAGCCGTGGCGCAGAACGAACGCAGTATGTGGCACAACATGTGGAGGTCCAGCGGCATGACCTGGCGCCACCTCGGCACGCTGTTCTGGATGTACTTTCGCATCAGCCTGGCCGCCTGGATCGCGCTCCTGATTGGTTTGCTGATCTGGACGAAGCTGCCGCCCACCGCGATTCCGGCAACGTTCATCCTTCTCGAATTCATTATTCTGTCGCAGTTGGCTGCGCGGCTTTGGCAACTGGCAAGCGCTACCGCATGGTACAAGCGGTACGCGGAGGTGGTCCCCGCCGATTCGGTGGCTTACACGACACCGGAGCCGGAGGGGGTGATAGAAGTGGTGGAAACTCCGGCGATTCCTGAACCGAATTTGTCGCCGCTCCCCGAGCCCGAAGGACCGCCGACGGGAGCGAGAACCGGCAAAGATGCCGCGCTTACGGACGATCTTTGAGGATTTGTTCCACGTCTCGACGTTCGTGCAGAATGGAAACCACCTGCAAAGGTCTCGTGTCGGGTCGATAGACGATCAGATAAGAGTAGACCGGGAAGAACTTCACCGCCTGGTCAGTCAAATTCCTGCGCCAATGTCCGGCGCCATGGTTTCCTGCCAGAAAGACGATCTTGTCCCGAATGACCGATTCGACGCGATCAGCCATTTCAATACTGCTTTGTTTCTTCATGTAGCGCCAGATTTCAACAAGATCGAACGCGGCTTCCGGCGCAAGAACGTAGCGCCCGCTCCTTCAGGCTTGGCTTTCAGGTCAGCCAGGTAAGCATCCAGCCGGTCTTCGGGGATTCCTTCGCCCCGCTCGAGTTGATCAATGCCGCGCCGAATCTTGGTGTTGATCGCTTCCCGGTTCTCCAAAAGCCAGCGATCCTGTTCCTCCTGGGTTTCAAGCAAGCGGACTAACACTTCCTCGACGCTTCCGGAGCCGGTCGCTTGGAGCTGTTTTTGGATTCTGGCCTCCAGGTCCGCGTCGTGGATTTCGATGTTCATGGCTTGTTCCTTGTGCGCATCGTGACTGATGGTTTAAGAATATCAAGAGATTAGGGTAAAGAAAGGCCCCCCGTTGCGGCAAAATATCACGGGACAGAAAACAACGGGGCGCATGGCGCGCCCCGTTTGGTTAATCGACTCCGAAAGCGCCCTGAGGTCAGCCTTAATCCACCGACCCAAAGGCTTTCAGGTCTTCCGGTCCATCTGTCAGCACCACCGCCTCTTTGCCCTGAACCAATACCCGGACCGATTCCACCACGTCAGGATTGGCCAAGGTCGTGATATCTCCGGTGTTCATGTTGTTGGAGAGGGCCGCGAGAACACGCCGCATGAGCTTGCCGGACCGTGTTTTTGGCATATCCGGAACAATGAGGATCCTGCGCGGGCGGGCAATCTTGCCAATCATGGTTTCAATGACGTGGCCGACCTTGTCCACAATCTCCTGGCTCGCCTGTACATCGGGCTGCAGGACGATATAGACCTCGGGCACGCGGCCTTTGATTTCGTCCACCACCGGCACCACCGCCGCTTCTGCCACCTCGGGAACCGTCAGGCACGCAGACTCGATTTCCTTTGTGCCCAGGCGGTGGCCGGCCACGTTGATGACGTCATCGACGCGTCCCAGGATCCGGAAATAGCCGTCTATGGCCAGCACGGCTCCGTCTGCGGCAAAATATGGCCAGTCCTGCCATTTCTTGCTGTTGGTATCCTTGCAGTACTTAGCGTAGTACTGGGCGACGAAGCGCTCGCGATCCCCCCAAATGGTTTGCATGATCCCGGGCCAGGGATTGCGAATGCAGATGTTCCCCGCCTTCCCCGAACCGGCGTGCACTTCCTCTCCCATTTCGTCGAAGACGATGGGGTAGATGCCCGGCACACCCGGGCCCGCGCTTCCCGGCTTCATGGGATCCAGCGCCGGCTTGGTGCTGCACAGGAATCCTCCGTTTTCGGTTTGCCACCAGGTGTCCACAATCACGGCTTCACCCTTGCCCACGGTTTCGTAATACCAGCGCCAAACCTCTGGCTCGATGGGTTCTCCCACCGTGGTCATGTGCTTGAAATGGTACTTGTACTTGGTGGGTTCATCGTGACCGGATTTGCGCAACATGCGGATGGCCGTAGGCGAGGTGTGGAAGATGTTGACATCCAAACGCTCGGCGATTCTCCATACCCTGCCAGCGTCGGGGTAGGTAGGGACACCTTCGTAGATGACGCTGGTGGCGGCCAGGGCCAAAGGTCCATAGACAATAAACGAGTGACCGGTAATCCAGCCGATATCGGCCATGCACCAGTACACATCTTCGGGGTGGATGTCCTGGATGTATTTGGAGCAGCCCGTCACATAGGCGAGGTAGCCGCCCGTGCGGTGTTGACAGCCTTTGGGCTTTCCAGTGCTGCCGCTGGTGTACATAAGAAACAGCGGCGCCTCCGAATCCATGGGAACGGGAGGCACGATTTCACCCGAGTAGTTGGGAAGGATCTCGTCAACGAAGAAATCGCGCCCTTCTACAAACGGTGAAGCGGACGCATTCTGCCCTGGGTGACGCCTCCAGACCAGGACCTTCTCCACCTCCTGACCTTCCTGCTTCGCTATATCCAGCGATATCTCGGAGGCGGCTTTGTGGTCGAGCAGCTTGCCATTGCGATAGTACCCATCCATCGTGATCAGGATGTGGCTGCCCGAATCGGCGACGCGCCGGCCGCAAGCCTCGCCGCTGAAACCGCCAAACACAACCGAGTGAATGACCCCCAGGCGGGCACAGGCCAGCATGGTAATCGGTAACTCGGGGACCATCGGCATATGAATGGTGACGCGATCTCCGCTCTTCAGGCCACAGAAATCGCGCAGCAGCGCCGCGAATTCATTCACTTGTACATAGAGTTCGCGGTAGGTGAGGGAGACGGGCGCTTCGCCCTCCGGTTCCGGGACAAAGATGATCGCCGCTTTGTTCTTGTACTTGTCGAGGTGCCGGTCCACGCAGTTGTACGAGGCGTTGATCTTGCCGCCCGCGAACCACTTCCAGAATGGCGGATCGCTGGTGTCCAGCGTGGTGTCCCAGTACTTGTCCCAGCTCAACAGATCGGCGTACTCCCGGTAGCATTCCGGGAAATTTTTCTCGCTGAAGCGTTCGTTGACGTCGGGATCGGTCAGGTTTGCCTGGCCGACAAATTTCGCGGAAGGATAATAGTATTTTTCCTCCCGCCAATGGACAGCGATCTGATGCTCGCTGGTCTCAATCACCGCATTCTGCTTTGGAAGGGTTCGAGCCATATCAACACTCCTTAAGATTTCTGAATTTGTGATGCAACCCCGGTGTTCTTCGCCAGTGTTTCCTGGGTTGACGGAGCGCACCCTAGCGCTCCGGTCAAGCCCATATGATGGAACATTCTGTACGTCAGTACAACACCTTTGCTCGTCCCTGGAACATTACAGGTAGAGCCTTACATGGCCCGGCCCGCCATTGTAGCGGGCCGAAATACTATTACTGCTTGGCCGGACGGCGCTAAGGCAGTCCGGCCAGAATAATTACTTCATACATGCTTGGGACGGCGAGCCATGAACGCAGACAATAGCGCCACTGCGGCCAGAACCGCAGCCGCGTAGAACGGTGCCTGATAGCTGTTGTACGTCACACGCAGCTTCGCGCCCAACATCGGGCCAACAACGCCTGCTACGCCCCAGGCGGTGAACAGCATGCCGTAGTTGATACCAGCGTTCTTGGTGCCCCAGAAGTCGGCAGTGGCGGAGCCGTTCACCGACAACTGCGTGCCGTAGCACCAGTACACGATGAACACCATCGTGAACAACAACCCGAGATTGCCGCCCACCAGGTACAGGATCGGCATCGCGATCATGGAGATGCCGATCATCAGCCGGAGAACGTTGATGCGCCCAAGGTGGTCGGACATCCAACCGGAAAGAATGCGTCCGGCCGCGTTGCCCACGGCGCCAACGATAAACGCCGTGCCAGCATAACTAGCGATCGCCGCAGGGCTCATACCGGTGTTCTTCAGACTTTCCTTGAAGAAAGGAATGAGGACGCTGATGACCATGAGACCCGCGGAGCACCCCAGCGCATATGCCACCCACATAAAGTAGAAGGTAGGAGTGCGCAGGGTCTCGGCCGGAGTGAACTCGTAAGTGGTCGCGGCCGCTTTGGCGGTTGCCGGCGCCGGCGACCAACCGGCGGGTTTGTAGCCAGCCGGGGGGTTCTTCAGCAGGAACGCGCCGAACAGCGTCATCACGAGGAAGATCCCTCCCAGGATCTCAAACGTGGATCGCCACCCGTAAGCGGGGATCAGGTAATTGAGGGCCAATTTCCCGAAGATTGCCGAGCCGCCGCCGTAACCAGCCACGGCCAGTCCCACCGCCAAGCCGCGTTTATCGGGGAACCACTTGGCCATCACCGGAATGGGGGTGGAGTAGCCGAAGCCGTTGCCCAGCCCGCCGACTGCGCCAAACCAGATGTACAGGGCCGTGAGGCTATGGGCATGGCCGGACATGTAAAAACCAATGCTGACCAGAACACCCCCGATCACCGAGCAGATGACCGGACCTTTCTTATCTTGAATACGGCCGGCCACGATGAACGTCAGAGCGAAGACCACCACGGCAATCGTGAAGGTCAACGTGAAGGCCGGGAGTTTATACATTTTGAATTCAGAGTCTTTGGTAAGCTCCGGTACGAATAAGCTCCAGGCATACAGACTGCCTAACGCAAGATTCATCGAGAGCCCACCCACGACCCGCCACCAACGGTTCAACCCGGTGCTGCCTATTTCGATCGACTGAGTGTTTGCGGTTGCTAAAGCCATTTCAATTTCTCCCTTCCTACCGAGCAAGAAAGTTATTATCGCGGTTTCCTGAGAGCAATAATTGCTGCGTCGA
>DATCCF010000339.1:0-4609 GCA_036511435.1 Terriglobales bacterium
GGTAGAGTCGAGAACAGGCGCAGTGGCTTTAGCCTCCCGGTGGCTGTTGGGCTGGGCTTTCGCTTCACCCGCCGCAATCCGGTTTGGCCTGGCTCTGTTTCCTGTTCCCGCTCATCGAACCGGACAGGCGGAGTTACCGCATCCGGCTCTCGGAAAAGACGCACGCCCATGAGGCGTGTAACGTGTAACGCCGTCTGCAACTTCTGAACACAAAACTGGGGTGGCTAGACTGGTCGTCAATCCCCGTGTCCTTCGTCGCTTCTTGCGTCCGTCTTTAACTGAGGTCCCTTCCCTCCGCCGGAGTTACCCGGCTTCTTCGGTAGTACGGACCTCTCCGCCACCCCAAACGGCCCGGCCTGGCTCTCGCGAGTTGCCAGTTGATCCCGATTGCGATCACCGCTGGGGCTTCCCGTGTTGCGTCTGGTCCCCTGTGTCTGCATGCCGTCGCCACTACCCCGGCAGGTCCGATGGAACCGATTCGCTCGCACCCTTCCATCGACTTCGGCCTTCCCCAGATTACAGATGGGTCGGCACCTGCATTATCAGTTTCGAGGCCTGCTCAGCGTTCACTCGTGTTACAACCTGCAGACTTGCCGAGTCGCCTTATGCGACCCTCTTCACCGGAGGCTTCAGCGGCTTCGTTGCCTCCACCGCTGCTCCGATTGCTACCGGGCGGAGCGATCCAGTTCCCGGGCGGGTCTTTCATCCCGCTGTGGTCCAGCGCCTTTCACGGCGCACTGAAAACGCCTGATTTCGTCAACGATCCAATCCAGTGCACTCGGAGCACTTTTAAAACTCTCCGCTGCCGTCAGCAGGATCGTCACTTTCTGCGCAGGAAGATAACTTCTTCGTTCCGCCCCAATTGGAGAGCAGCTTTTCGCCCTCGCTCTGGATCTCACCGATCGTCCGTGGCCGCAGATTGCCGGAACCGGGAAACAACAGATACAGAATTCCGTCAGACGCACCTCCGTGGCGTGCATCGGACCAGATTCCCAGGGCGTCGGCCAGCGCGACAGAGCCTTCACCTAAGGTCCCAATATCCGCATAGATTGCGAAGGACGATTTGCCGTTCCGGAGGTTCATGACGACTGCGAAATCCCCCAACCGCGCCCCTCCGCGGTCCGCTACGTCTTCGGGCAACACTACATAAGGGATCTTCGATGCGTCCACATATCCAGTTGGGTCAATGAACTTCTTGGTTTCGTCTGAAAGCGAGGTGCATGAGATGTAGTAACCGGGGAAAGGATCGCTCTCTTGCTGAATCAACGGATTGCCTTCTCGATCAGTAATGATGCCGTTCCAATCGCCTGGCACACCAGCATTCGCCAATTCATCAAGCCCCGTGTCGTCCGGATTGTAAGCATTCGGAGCGCCGTCCGCATCGATCGCCATACCCCAGACGAAAAAGAAGGCTTGGCTATCCGGCAATTGCCAAACCGGCACTTCATGAAAATGCTGCCCGTCTCGATCCCATGCCACAATGTCCAGCAGCATCGATCTCGCACTTGCGCAGCTGTTCGCCCGTTCCTGCGCCCTAGGTTCGGCGGTGTTCTTCCATGCGCCCTCGAAGGTTCCACTCAAGTCTGCTCGGAGCGACTCGATGTAGGAGTCGAGGCTCGGTTCACGGCCTTGCGCGGCGGAGACATTGGAAAAGACACCAAGCGAAAGCAGAACTACTGCGAACAGGATTCTCATTTTCATCTCATTCATCCTTTTCAAAGTTAGGGCCAGCACAAGTGATGGCGAATATCACGCTGCCTTTATCATGTGAGAAGGTCACAAGGCCTTTTGGAAACTGTCACAATTGCCAGTACCGCCAAAACAGGGGGCGGTCGCTTGGGATAGTTGACGTAATATCGCCGTTTCACTCATCCTATGAAAGAGGATGTCAAGAAAAAAATACTTCCCCCTCCCCTCCGGGGAGACGTGAGTGTGGTGACTTACATCCAGCCCCGTCTCATTCTTAGAAGGGTTATTGGTTTCGTTGCTTTGGCTCGCCGCATGTTTCAGCGGCGATACCAACCCCAGTTGCTTGTCCCAACTTAACGGTTTCATGAAGCAGTGGTGCTCGACGCCATTCGGTTACGAAGCTACGCAAGCTAAGCGTTGGCTAAAAGTGCCAACCAAGATCCTATGTGAGACTCGAGGCCTACAGCTTTTTTGGGTTATCCGAGGGGGCATAGGATTGACCCGGAGACTCGGTGCCAAACTGCAGCACACAGAGCGCCTAATGAGTGAATAGATACTCTCCCTCGAACCCGAGCATCGCAAGAACCGATTTGGCCACCACCGAGGCATGAAAACCTGGGAGATCACCTGGGTTCTATTCGATGCTCAAGCTGCTTGCGTTTTCAGTTGTTCTGCGTCGAAACGTTCCTCCTTCTTCCAAAGTGTCAAAGTAATGGCCGCGATCTTGCGCGCCAGTGTCAGACGAGCCATCTCCGGCTTCATGCCCTTGTCCAGCAAAGCTGCGTAAAACTCGCGGAACGGCCCCGTGCCACAGCTGGCCCTGGTGGCCGCACCCTTGAAGATCCCTTTCATCTCATGGTTGTGGTTCTGATTGAGACCGCGGATCTGCTGCGGCTTTTTGGAGCGCTGCAATTGTCCGCCAACATATCGGTATTGCGCACTGTCGTGCGTCTCAATGCCCAAGCCACTATAGGTCCAAAGTTGCCGCTTGCTGCGGAACCGGTGCGGGGTCTGCATCAGCGCGATCAATAGGCCGGCTCGAATCGGACCGATGCAGGGAATCTGGCGCAGCAGTTTCGCTGCCTTCTGTTTCCGGCTCTCGGCCAAAAACTCCCCTCGCACCTCTCGCCGCAAGGCCTGCAATCCATCCAGTTGTTGATAGAGCAGCTCCGCGCGGCGCCGCACGCCGGCTTGCTCGATCTTGCTCAACCATTCTTCGCGATAGCGCGGGGCATAGACCTGGGTACCGGCACAGGGAATGCCCCAGCCTCGATACAGTGCCTTCAGCCGATTCATTACCCTCGTTAAATCTTTGCTGATGGTCTGATAACTGCGCGCCAACTCGCGCAGCGTCCGCAGTCCATTTTCTCCGTGGTAGACCGGTCGCAGCATTCCGGTACGCAGCAACTCGGCCAGCTTGCGCGCATCCACCTTGTCGCTCTTGCTCCCCTCCTTTAATAAGGCATTGCGGCGCGGATTGCAGACCAGAACTTGCTGCACCTGCGGCTGCAGCAGATCGTAGAGCCAGGCCGCCCAGGTCCCTTCTTCCCAGGTCACATGCAGCTCGCCCCGTAGACCGTGGATAAACTGCAGAATACTGCTGGCTTTGGTTTCGAGGATGGTTTCCATGACCAGCTTCCCACTGCCATTCAGGACGGCGATCACAATCGCTTCCTTGTGCACGTCCATTCCGATATATTTGACGTCGTGACTCATTTGAGTTGCCTCCTTGGGGGAAAGGTCATTCGTGCTAACGCTTGCTTTCCCCCCAAGGTAAAGTGCCATTCTCCAGCCAATTTGCCTAGGCCCTGCTGCAGTTTTTTCGCCGGACACACCACTCTTGTTCCCTCCCCTAGCGCCGCCGTAGCGGAGCGAAGCCCCTGCACAGCGCAGCGCAGCGGAGGCGGCGCCACATCCAGCTTCCACCTTCTGAAGCGGGGCGCTCTTTCATAATGCATTGACGGGGTTGTGAGTGCTATCGCCTGTTAACAACAACCAGTCAATAACCGAAAGAGGATCTTCTACCGCTTGGCCCACGTTTACGCATGTTTTAACCGCCCGCGCGGCGGAGATTATACCTTTGGGAGAAGCGCTCTCGAGAGGAAGATCCTTCGGCAAGAAGTGAAAGTTCCGCTGGACCCTACGTGATAGCAATGCTCTATGCCGCATCCCGTTCTGGGAAGCAAAGCGAGGGCTGTAGGTCGAGTTTGTCTACTGCCGGCTTCACATTGATGTGGAATGACGCTCGGTCTCGTGCGAGCTTCGGGCCAATCACACTGGTCAACCTCTCAACGGTGGTGCTCAGGTCTTTGGCGTGCATCTGCTGCAATTCAATCGTAATTGTGATGTCGAACAACCCACTTTCCCATTCTTGTTGTGACCTGTGCGCGAGCAAACTACCCCCGAGCATCCGAGCTAGGCTCACGAGTGAGCGGCTTTTGCACGCGGCGCATTCGTCACCTCGACTGCTGCTGATGACCTCGCAATCCAGGCAGAAGACTGCATTCCAGAGAGGGAGAACTCCTGCGTCCAGATGGTTCCTTGTTCCGGCGGTCATATACACCAACCCTGTCGCTGAGATGTGGGCAGCTATACTCAATAAGAATACAGCGTCATTCTCAATGTGTAAGCTGTCAAAACTTTCAGCACCTGAGCCAACTCTGGTCCCAGGCACGAGTTCCCCCGGAAGGACAACTGGACAGCGTGGCGCATCCCTCGTTTAGGGATTATTGACGAAAAATCGCCTCTCTGACAATGTCGGCGGTGTCAAGCACTTTTGGGGCGCACTAGCCCGTGCACTCCGAAGAGCGCGCCATTTCGCTCTAGTTGAAGCATTGCCATACCAACCCAAGGCTCGCTCGTAATCGTTTCAGGTCAGGACACTCGATCCGACCCATGCATCTCTTCGGTCACAACCTCG
>DATCCF010000340.1:0-2898 GCA_036511435.1 Terriglobales bacterium
TAGAGCAGTTTAAGAATTACTGTAGTCGAGCGAGCACGGGTAGAGCGGCGCTTCAGCGCCGCGTTCCCGCTGATCCTTCACCTCCGAGCCGGCTTCAGCCGGCGGCACCTAGACTACACAAATAACTAAACCGCTCTAACCGATTGACTTTGCAAACCGTCACAGGATTTGTCCGCCTCAGCATTCCGGTCTTGACGGCGGCGGCGCGGAAAGGATTAACTATGGGGCAACATGCGCTGCGTGGGAGCGACGCAAAAATCGTGACGGACAACCACATAGCCTCCGACGCATTCGAGCGCTTGCGACAGGCAACGGCTTCGAGGCCCGCGGAACTGGTGGAGCTTTGCCGCGAATATCTGACCGAGGCCCGCCAGACACTTGCACAGTTGCGCAATGCATTTACACTGAAACAGGCCGATGAACTCCGTAATAGGGCCCACTATCTGAAGGGCAGCAGCATGGTGATGGGAGCGATTGTCCTCACGCAATGTTGCGCGAGTTTGGAAGCGATGGGGAAAACCGGCGACTTTAGGAAAGCGGGGCCGATGCTCGATCAGCTTTCGACTGCACTCGAGGCGGTCGAGCAAGAATACCTGAAGAGGCTTGGTCCGGACGTACTTCCGGCCAGTGGATCGGCGGCATAGGACTTCATCTGCGAAAACTATGACAAAAGTGGCTGTACCTCCTATCAAGGTCCTGATTGCCGACGATCATCCGGTGGTGCGTATCGGTCTGCGTAACATGCTGCGGGCCGACCCCCAGATGCAGATCGTGGCCGAGGCCAAGGACGGCGTCGAGGCGCTCCACATGGTGCGCACCCTCAGGCCCGACATCCTGCTGCTGGACTTGGCCATGCCGAAGATGCCCGGCATGGATGCCTTACGCGAACTCACCACCCAGACCACCTCCACCCGCACCATCGTCTTGACCGGACTCGTGGACAAGCGGCAAATTCTGGAGGCGCTGCAACTCGGCGCCCGCGGGGTGGTGTTGAAAGACGCCGTGGTGGAACATCTTTCCGCTTGCATACGCGCCGTGATGCAGGGCCAGTACTGGCTGGAGGGACGCCCGGTGCAGAACCTGGTACAGGTGCTGCGCGATCTGGCGGCACAAACGGCGCCGCCTTCACGCAAGACCTTCGGCCTCACCGGCCGCGAACTTGAGGTCGTCACTTTGATTACCGAGGGTTCCACCAACAAGCACATTGCGCTGACCTTTGGTATCAGTGAAGAAACCGTGAAGCGTCATCTGACCAACATCTTTAACAAGCTGGGGGTTGGCAGCCGCCTGGAGCTGGCGTTGTTTGCGCTGAATCATAATCTGCTGCCGCCCGCCGCCGCTGCGGATGTCTCGGCATAGCCAGACCGTTGCGTAGTTGCGCAACCATTCAATCCAAGCTGCGGTTCTTTCCCGGCGAATTGCGAGCGGCTGCCCTCGAACGGCTCTCCTGCCGGTTTTTCGGGCCATTTACTCTCCTGCTTCCCTCCCCTGCAAAGGTACTTCCCCAGAGGTCCGGGGACGGCTACGGTTATAGGAGAGACTTAGCCATGGACAACAGCCACAAGTGGGGCCCAGAACTGAATTCCGTCCCTGTGCTGGAAGCGGTGTTATGTGCCAACTGCGAGATCATCAGCAACAGCGCCGGCGAAGCTTGCGAGATTTGCGGCAGCCGTTCGCTGCTGAGCCTGGGACGCGTGCTCGGCGGGAGCATCGAAGGCCAACGTGCCGTCCCGGTGCAGTGGGACCGCCGTCCCGTCCACAACGGATTCACCGTCCTGGTGAATCCTGACGCCGCCGAAGTTTTGCAGCAGCGCCGCAGAAGAAAAATCAGTAATTAGGGTTGGCGGCTAGGGGTTAGTCGTGAGCGGCTCGTTGTGATCCTCGAGTCTGCCTCTTCTAGCCGCAAACCGCGAGCAGGCGACTTTCCGCCGAAATTACCATCCGCCGGACCGCGAATCACATCTCACGCAAGTGACAATATCTTCCCTGCGAGGTTTCATGGAACACGACAAACTCCTCCGTCAACAACTTGCGAAACTGATCGACTGGAATGAGGCACATGCGGACTTGAGTGCGGCGGTGCAGGACTTCCCCGCCAAGCTGCGCGGCAAGGTGCCTGACGGACTGCCGCATTCGGCATGGCAACTGCTCGAACACATACGTATCGCGTTGTGGGACATCCTCGAGTTCAGCTGCGACGCCAAACACAAGTCGCCGAAATGGCCCGAAGGCTATTGGCCAGAGACCGAGGCTCCGCCGAGTGACAAAGCGTGGGACGAAAGCGTGAAGTCCATCCTGAAGACCCAGGAGGATCTGCGCAACCTGGTCACGGACCCTTCGCATGACCTGCTCAAGCCCTTCCCTCATGGGGACGGCCAGACGCTGCTGCGCGAAGCGCTGTTGGCTGCCGACCACGGCGCCTATCATTTGGGACAGTTGGTCCTGGTGCGCAAAGCGCTGGGTGCGTGGCCGGGATAAACCATGGGCCATCCGGGATTAGCACACATGCCCTACTCATTCGCACCTTTTGCGGATGAGCGGGAGAGAGACTCGTCATCCAGCGTCCGCCAGACAGCAGCGCGAAAGAAAACCCCTCACTCACTTAGAAATTTTCTCGACCACGACCACCCCCACCCAAGCAAAGGAGGCTTGAGTGGGCACCCACCTTCAGCTGCCGAGAAGTTGCGTCAACGTCGGGCTGACACGCCGCGATAGTGCGCTGGAATTCCTCGATGAGTATATACCTGTGGGCCTGGTGGGAGCTAGAGCGGTTCCGGGGTAGCTGTATCCGATAATAAATACCCACAGTGGCGAAACCAAGCGGTGGCGTTGTGAGGCGTAACGGCGGCGATCGCTGTCGCCACGGCCTTCTCCAGCAGATCGACCGCCCGGGTTTTC
>DATCCF010000341.1:0-28903 GCA_036511435.1 Terriglobales bacterium
CTTCGCTCATAGACCTGCAGAAGCTTGCAGCGCAAATCATCCGAATATGGTCGTGGCATGGCTGGGCTTGCGGAGATCGCCATCTGCAGCCTACTGCCTCCCCTCACTTTCGGATATAGCTTCTAAGGAACTGCTCTAATACGCTGTCACCAAGAAGCAGTCGTCTTGGTTCGAGTAGAATCTGACCGTGGATAAGATTCGGCTTGTCGGAGGTTCGCTTGGACAAAGTCAATCTTGCGCAGAAGTTGTCGCTGTTCACCGATCATTACAGCCCGAAGATCGTAGGCGAGGTGAACGACGCCTACGTCAAGCTGGTGAAGCTGAAGGGCGACTTCATGTGGCATCACCACGACCACGAAGACGAGTTGTTCTTCGTGGTAAAAGGTGCGCTGCGCATGAAGGTGCGCGAGAATGGCGGCGAGCGGGAATTCATGGTCCATCCTGGCGAGTTCATCATCATCCCGCGTGGCGTTGAGCATCTTCCTTCCGCCGACGAGGAAACCCATGTGATGCTGCTGGAGCCGAAGACCACGCTCAATACCGGCAACGTAGACAGCGAGCGCACGGTTCACGAATTGCAGCGAATCTAAGGTGGTCCCGCGAAATTTGCAAATCCCGCGAGCAGTGCGTCCAACAATCTCAAAATGTCGCGAGAGGCAGTAGCGCAAATGCCGGGAGCGGAATTGAGCTCGCGATTGAAATGGACTAGGTTACGGTACTCAACAATGACGTCGGGGAGGAGCACGCCCGGCATAGCATCGCGAAACCATCGGTTAAAGATCCGGACGTAATTCTGAAGGCTGGACTCGGGGTCAAACGTAAACGCTCCTCGTCGCTGCGCGATGTAGTTCTGTTGAGACTGGATAAAGCTGTACAGTACCGCTTCGAGAACAGTTCCGGCCAGGACCACAACCGTTTTCTCACGCCCTTCCGAAGCTGCCGAGACAAGTTCCCTCAAGTCCCGAAGGATTATTTCCCGGTGGAGCGTAAGCTCGCTTGGGATGAAATCAAGCTGCGGATTGTTCAGGTGAGGGCACTGCTCGCAGATGGACTTCAGGGTATCGGGCATCTCGCAGCGGTTCCAGGACTCGGGTTGAGTACTCAGGCGCGGTCTTTACTTCAAATCTCAAAAGACGGTAGAGAGAACCGCCCTGAAAGAGAAAGTAGCCGGCTCGTCCGTCCTGTAGATCATTGAAGAACGTATGCACCGGTAATGCCTCCGGCGACAAAGGCACCCACGTTTGACTGACTTCCACGTGCAGCAGGCCGCGGCAGTTTTCAAAATCGGGCGATTCCTGGATTTTTACGAGCCCGATCTGCGGTCTTATGTGTTCGTAAGAAGAAAGCAAATTCCGTATTGTCCTTGCTTTCCCAAATTGATCTCGAGTGATGTACCAGCCTTTAAGAAGACCCGCGGGTTCGGTGATCACATTGAAAGCGCGGAGGACACGCTGATCCAAAAGCCGCTTATCGAAATAGAGGACCTCGGCATTTTCGATGAACCGCTCAAGTGCATCTGGACTTGAATCCAGTTGGCGGGAGAAGTGATCGACCGACGTAGCATAAACGTCTGCGAAAGGAGGACCCTCGGACCCGGTTTTCCAAAGCAGGGGAAGATGCTCCGGGCCGACAATTTGGTTCATCTCCGGACTTGTGAACAGCTCAAGAAGGTTCTGATTACGGTTGCCCAGGGACTTCCCAAACCAAACCGCAAGGGCCAGCTCATAGCCCGGTCGCACACCTCGATACTGCTCCACAATATCCTCTAGGAGCGCCCGAAGCCTGACCTCCGCGCCTTTGGTTCCAAAATCAAGCTGTGCGAGATTGGCCATCCAAAATAGTTTACTCCAATCGTGTGAGTTGGCCGAGAAGCTCGTCTGTTACATCCGGTCTAACCGCGCACCACCTTCTTCACTTGTCCACCATTGGCACGCAACGCCTGAAGCATCTCGCGTACGGTGCGCTTGAAGATGGGATGCCGCACCTCGGGCGCGATCTCGGCCAGCGGTTCCAGAACGAATCGCCGCTCATGCATCGCCACGTGGGGCACATCTAATTGCGGCGTGTGGATCACGGAATTTCCAAAAAGCAGGATGTCGATGTCGATGGTTCGCGGCCCCTTCGGCTGGCTGCGACGGCGGCCCATCTGCTGCTCGATGGCCAGCGTCTTCGACAGAAAAAGTTTTGGCATCAATTCGGTGCGTAGCGCCACAGCGCAATTCAGGAACCATGGTTGCGCCGTGAACTCCATCGGCTCCGTTTCATAGAGCGATGACACCGCAATCACTTCACCGAGTTCGGCGAGCTTCTCAATCGCCGTCCGAAGGTTGGCCTCGCGATCGCCCACGTTGGATCCCAGCGAAAGATAGACGGTCTTTTCCACGCATGTATGTTAGCGCGATTGAATCTGTTGAATAGTTGCTCGAAAGGTACGGGGGAAGCGCCGGCGAAAAACGGACCAGCTATGCCAGTTTCGCATCCTGTGCATAGGCGATGGGTGGAGCGCACCTTCACAGGCTGCGGAAAAAAGTCCGCACAAAACCCGGGGGAGTCTACTCCTTGGTGGGAGCCCCCGCATTTATGCGGGGGAAAGAGCGCTTCAGCGCTCCGGGACAAGGGCGACTTCGATCCTGCGCTTTAGCGCCGGGATGGAGAAATCCCGGGGCTGAAGCCCATTTCATGATGGAACGCTTCTACGCTGGACTGAAGTCCAGCTGCCCCTGCTGAAGCAGGGGCTCCCACCAAAAGTCGCCACCAGTTTTTCACATGATCGGAAGGCGGATTTATAGCAACCCTCCAAAGCACCGCTAAAGTGGTGCTCTACCCCGGATACACCAACTCAGGATCTCAGCTAGTCGGCGGCGGCGACGGGCGCGGCGGGCCAATCGGCAACCGCCGCTTCGTCCAGGGTAACTTCTTCCGCATAAGTCGGATCGCGCAAGATGCGAGAGACGATGGCGGTGTGCATGGCGTGTCCGGCACGATCGGCTTTGACGTAGCCCAGAATGTGCTTGCCGAACAAGGCGAGGTCGCCGATGAGGTCCAGCACCTTGTGTCGCACGAATTCGTCAGCGTAGCGGAGCGGCGGGTTGTCAATTCCTTCGGGGGTGAGGACGATGCAGTTTTCGCGCGAGGCGCCGCGGATGAGGCCCAGGTTCAGCATCGCGCGCTGCTGCTCGAGGAAACCGAACGTCCGCGCCGACGCGATCTGCTTCACGTAGCTGCCATTGGAAAGCTCGACCTGAAATCTTTCGCTGCCAATCAGCGGATGCGGGAAGTTAATGGCGTAGCTGACGGAGTACCGTTCCGCCGGATATACGCCGATGAACTTGTCACCTTCCTGCATTTCGTAGGGCCGCAGAATCTTGAGGTACACGCGTTTGCGCCGTTGCTGCCGCAGGCCCGCCTGGGTGAGCATCTCCACAAACGGTAGCGCGCTGCCATCCAGGATGGGGAGTTCGAGGTTATCGAGCTCCACGATGGCATTGTCCACACCCATGCCGATGCATGCTGACAGTAGGTGCTCCGTGGTGGAGATGAGCACGCCCTTCTTCATCAAGCTGGTGGCGTAACTGACTTTCGCCACATTGCGACTGATGGCTTCCACTTCAAAGCCTTCGAGGTCGGTGCGACGAAAGACGATCCCGGTGCCGGTGGGGGCAGGCAGGATGCGCAGATGAACTGGTGCTCCGCTATGGAGCCCGACGCCACTGCATTCGGCGGGATTCCGAGTTGTTCTTTCGTAGACCAAAAGAGAAAGACTAACAGCAGCGCACACAATAAGATTACAGGTCCAGCAAGACTCCGGTTGTTGTATTTCTACAACAGGAGGTGTCGGAATAAGCACTGTATCCGATAAGTGAGGCCCTCTCCTTACTACAATAACTATCGTGTATTAAATGGTTTACACAAGGATTCGACAGGGACCACACTCGGCGACAGCCAGCGTCAGCCAAATGTTTACTGAAAGAATGCTGCTCGGCGGACAATCTTGCACGAGGGAATCTTAATCTGGCGAGTGCATTGATTCAGCGCAAAGCGATCTTCGCGAGATCGCGGCTTTGCGAGGTGCCGGAATGGCGACGCTAGGCCGCCTTGGAATTCGATCTCAATCAGGTTAAGGTGGACATTCGCAGGACTCAGATAGAATGCTCTCTTCCAGTCGATTTCAAGAATCTGGCCCATCGGCTGGTGTGGACGCCAGAAGAGGCGTCAGAAAAAGGAAGGAGACTCCATGATTGTTGGTGTTCCCCGAGAGAGTTTTCCGGGTGAGCGGCGCGTGGCGCTTATACCTGCGGTGATCCCCAGCTATACCAAAGCGGGCATTGAGGTCATCGTCGAAGCGGGAGCGGGGGCGGAAGCCGGTTACCCCGATACCCAGTACACCGACAAGGGAGCAAAGATTGTCGCCACACGCGAGGAGGCATTCCGCGCCGATGTGGTGGTGCAGGTCCTGTGCTACGGATCGAATGACAAGACCGGCGCTGCGGACTTGCCCCTGCTCCATAGCGGTCAGGCTCTGATCGGATTTCTCCGGCCACTCGGCGACATCCATAGCGTTCAGGCAATCGCGGAGACTGGCGTCTCGGCTTTTTCGGTCGAGCTAATGCCCCGAATCACGCGTGCTCAAAGTATGGACGCGCTCTCCTCCATGTCAACCATCGCTGGCTACAAGGCGGTGGTGATTGCCGCTGACACTCTGCCTCGGATCTTTCCCATGATGACGACCGCAGCCGGCACCATTACGCCATCACGAGTGCTGGTGATCGGCGCCGGCGTTGCTGGTTTGCAAGCCATAGCAACCGCCCGCAGATTGGGTGCGGTGGTGTCGGCTTACGACCTGCGGCCCGCAGTGAAGGAACAAGTGCATAGCCTGGGAGGAAGATTCGTCGAACTCCCAATCGAGGCTGCCGATGCCCAGGATGCCGGTGGTTATGCGAAAGCGCAGGACGAATCGTTCTATCGGCGCCAGCGCGAATTGCTTGGAAAAGTGGTCGCCGAGAGCGACATTGTAATCACAACGGCGGTGGTTCCTGGGAAGAAGTCGCCGGTGCTGGTGACCAAGGAGATGGTGGCTGGCATGGCGCCCGGCTCCGTGATCGTGGATCTGGCGGCGGAACGGGGAGGCAACTGCGAACTTACCCGAATCGGCGAGCAGGTGGTCGAGCACGGTGTGACCATCATGGGAGCCATCAACCTGGCCAGTGCGGTTCCTTATCACGCCAGCCAGATGTACAGCAAAAATATTACGAACTTCCTGTTGCACATGGTGAAGGATGGAAAACTGGTGCTGGATTTGGCAGATGAGATCACTCGCAGCACCCTGGTCACCCAGGGAGGGGAAGTGGTGAACCCACGAGTGCGGGAGTTCTATTCACTGCCTGCCCTGGTCTCTCAATCGAAGGAGGCAAGCTGATGGTCACGGCCGACCTGGTCAACAGCCTGTACGTCTTCATACTCGCGGCATTTATCGGATTTGAAGTGATTCGCCGCGTATCGCCGCTTTTGCACACCCCGTTGATGTCGCTGACCAACGCGTTGGACGCAATTGCCGTGGTCGGCGCCATCATTCTCGCGGGTGAGCACAAGAGCACGCTTGCGACGGTGCTGGGCACGATTGCCATCGTCGCTGCCACCAGCAACGCCGTGGGCGGTTTCATTATCACCGACCGCATGCTCAAGATGTTCAAATCCAGCCGGACACAAAAGCCATGACTCCAGCGTCCGAATACGTCATTGAGATCACCTACATCGTCGCTGCCGTCCTCTTCATCCTCGCGTTGAAGTGGCTGAGTTCGCCAGTCACCGCGCGGCGCGGCGTTTGGGCCGGTGAAGTGGGAATGGTGTTGGCCGTTGCCGGCACCCTGCTGTATCACGGCATCGTAGATTACAAGTGGATCGCCATTGCATTGGTTCTGGGCGCGATCATTGGCGTCCCCCTCGGCAATGTCGGAATGACTGCCGTCCCGCAGCGAACTGCGCTGAGTCACGCCTTCGGTGCGCTTTGCGTAACTCTAGTGGGAACCGCGGAGTTCTACTTGCGAGCCCCCAACATACCCCCGTTCCTGATGTCGGTGCTTTCTCTGGAAGTCATACTAGGCTCGCTGACTTTCACGGGCAGCCTGATGGCCGCGGGCAAGCTTCAGGAAATCTTGCCGCAGCGGCCGATCACTTACAAAGGCCAGAACTTCGTCAACCTGGGTCTGCTGGCGATCTCGATTGGAACCGCAGGGTATCTCGTGCTTCATCCCGGCGCCGTCTATCTGTACCCGGCGATCGTGGCGATTCCTCTGGTGTTCGGCGTGATGATGATCGTCCCTATCGGTGGCGCCGACATGCCGACCGTGATCTCGCTGCTGAACTCCTATGCCGGACTTTCCGCCGCCGCCATGGGCTTCGTTCTCAATAGCAAACTCCTGATCGTGGCGGGTTCCCTCGATGGAGCATCAGGCTTCATTCTTTCCGTCAACATGTCGAAGGCGATGAACCGGTCGTTCACCAATGTCCTGTTCGGAGCGTTCGGACAGGTGCAGACTTCAGGGGCTGCCGCAGTCGAGGCCCGGCCCGTGCGCAGTGCAACTCCCGAAGAGGCCGCCGCGATCCTCTCGGCTGCGAACAAAGTCGTAATCGTTCCGGGCTACGGTATGGCGGTCGCGCAGGCGCAGCACAAGGTTCGCGAACTGTATGACGCTTTGACCAAGAAGGGCGTGGATGTGAAGTTTGGAATTCACCCGGTCGCGGGCCGCATGCCGGGGCACATGAACGTTTTGTTGGCGGAGGCGGACATCCCGTACGACAAGTTGCTGGACATGGAGGAAGTCAATGCCGATTTCCCGCAGACGGATGTCGCGCTGGTGATTGGAGCTAACGACGTCACCAATCCTGCCGCTCGCAGCGACGTTGGAAGTCCGATCTACGGCATGCCGATTCTGGACGTGGACAAAGCTCGCACGGTCATGGTGATCAAGCGCAGCATGAATCCGGGATTCGCCGGAATCGACAATCCGCTCTACTACCTTGACAACACTCTTATGTTATTCGGCGACGCGAAAGCGTTTGTCGGCTCGATCGTTCGCGAGATCAGCGGTGGAGGCGGCCATGGCTAGCGGTGCCAGACTTGGTATATAGGGTGGAGCACCGCTTCAGCGGTGCAGTTAAGGGTCGGACATGAACCGGCTTTAGCCACTGAGGTGACGGAACATTACCTCAGGCGCTAAAGTGCGATCAGGAACTGGCGGCAGTTATGCACGCCTGAAAGGCGTGCTCCACCCATCGCCTATACAGCAGATGTGGAACTGCTCTAGCGGTGCGGAACTTCGCGGTCGGGTATAACGTATTTACAGACAGGAGGAGTTATGTTGACCTTCCTTCTTTGGTGCATCTTGTTGTTCTTTTGCTGGCCGCTGGCGCTATTGGTGCTGGTTCTGTACCCGTTAGTGTGGTTGTTGCTATTGCCGTTCCGGCTCTTGGGATTTGCCGTCGAAGGAGTGCTGGAACTGTTGAAAGCCATCATCCTGCTTCCAGCGCGCGTGTTGCGCGGACCGCGCCGCGCCTGGTAAAAACCGATCTTCCCTCGGACGTCCATCGGACATCGAATGAAAGAAACCCGGAGCTTCCCCTCCGGGTTTCTTCATTCGTGATGCTACGACTACTTCATTGCGACAATCACGGTTTCGGGTGCGTTAGGTCGTTGCATTTGGCCGCTTGGTACTATCCGAATGGATAGATGCGACTATCCATTGCGTTAGTCGGCATGCGGTTTGCAGATTAATTCCGTGAATCCAGCAGGACTGGGCTAAACTAGCAGCCTGGAGGCGGTTCGTGGATTCGAGAGTCGTGGTAGTTTCGGGTTCGGCGAAAGGTGCAGTCGCACGGCTGACGGGCAGCCAGTTCTCCGTGGGGCGCGATTCCACCAACCAGCTATGCCTGTATGATCGCACAGTGTCGCGGAGGCATTGCTCCATCAGCGAAACCGATGCGGCCTTCCATCTGGTTGACCTGGAAAGCCACAACGGAACCTTCGTGAACGGCATACCCGTACGGCGAAAGTTATTGGGCCATGGGGACACCATTCGGGTAGGCCATTGCGAACTGGTGTTTCTAATCGGGGAAGACGACAGTCTGGTTTCGCGGATCGTGCAGTTCCGGGATGAGTCAACGGGCGATCTCCTAACGACCACGAGCACAAATCGATTACCGTCTGCCTTGAGCCTCGGCACCGATGTTGGCCGCATGGCGCGCGACCTGAATGCCCTCTTCAAGGTGGCGAACACCATTAATTCGATCCGCGACCTGGAACCACTGCAGCAGCGGCTTCTGGAACTGATTTGCGAAGTGGTTCCCGCCGACTGCGCCGCCGTCGTAATCACGCGTCATGTTGACGACGATCCTAGCTCGAGTAGCACTTGGAGGCGTAAAGCGGGTGATTCCTCTGCACTGCAGATCCGGCGGGAAATTGTGCAGCGTGCGCTGTGGGAGCATTCGGCCATTATCAGCAAGCCCTCCGCTGAATCGCGCAACGCGGAGAGTGTTCTCTGCATGCCGCTGATCGCGGTGGAACGCACCATCGGAGTTCTGTACCTGACCGCTTCCGGCGCGGGAAAAAGATTTGAAGAGGACCACGTCAACTTTGTCACTTCCGTCGCCGGAATCGCTGCCGTTACGTTGGAGAACGTTCTTGCCTTGGAGGCCCTGCGCAGCGAAAATCGCCGTCTGCAAACCGAGCTGGATCTGGACGGCGTCGTGGTTGGCGAAAGCGATTCCATGCGACAGGTGCAGCAGTTTATCGCCCGGGTGGCGGGCGGCGATTCCACCATCCTGATTCGCGGAGAAAGCGGCACGGGCAAGGAACTGGTGGCGCGCGCTATCCATCGCAACAGCCCGCGCTCCAGCAAACCATTCGTCGCCATCAACTGCGCCGCCATTCCCGAGGCGCTGCTGGAAAGCGAATTGTTCGGTCACGAAAAGGGCGCCTTCACCGGCGCCATTGCAACCAAGAAAGGCAAGCTGGAAGTGGCCGAAGGCGGCACGGTTTTTCTCGACGAAATCGGCGAACTTTCCCCTCCGCTCCAGGCAAAATTGCTGCGGGTCTTGCAACAGCGCGAATTCGAGCGCGTGGGAAGCACCCACAGCCTGAAGTTCGATGCGCGGGTGCTCACGGCCACCAACAAAGATTTGGAACAGGCAATCAAGGACCGCGAGTTCCGCCCGGACCTCTATTACCGCCTGAACGTGGTCTCGATGGTGATACCTCCTTTGCGCGAACGTCCCGATGACATTCCGCTGCTCGCCATCTACTTTGCCGCCAAGTATGCGGAGAAATGCAAACGACCGCTCAAAGGCATTTCCCGGGAGGCGCGGGCGTTGTTAATGGCCTATAGCTGGCCGGGAAACGTGCGGGAGCTGGAAAATGCCATGGAACACGCCATGGTTCTGGGTCTGACGGACGAAATCCTTCCCGATGATCTACCGGCGGCCCTGCTGGAGGTGCCGCACGCAGAGAGCAGCGCCGTTAAGTATCACGACCGGGTTAATCAAACGAAGAAGCAAATGATTATCGATGCGGTCGCGCAAACCAAGGGAAACTACACCGAGGCCGCCAAGCTGCTCGGCCTTCATCCGAACTACCTGCACAGGCTCATCAGGAACCTGGATGTCAAGGGGGAGCTGAACGCCGAGTGAACGCGGGCGGTACTCGGCTGTCGGCTATTCGCTCTTCACGATTCGCTTTGTACGATTCAGTTTTGGCCCTCACTTTCAGCTCCGAGCTTTGTGCTGGATCGTTTAAGAATTGTCATGACGAGCGCAGCGAGGCATCTGCTTTTCTGTTGGGATCGGCAGTAATCCCAGCGGCGAAAAGCAGGTCCCTCGCTGCGCTCGTGATGACAATTCATAGATCTCTGGCTGCGCTCGTGATGGCAACCCGATCGAATGTTCCAAATAGGTGTGGCGGGGGTATGTCCGAAAAGTGGTGAGACCGCCGCTGGCACCGCACTTGCAATAGTTTCACTTGACAGCAACTCACGGCGTGGTAGTGTTGCACACGCAAAAGAAAGGAACCTGCCATGACTTCGCGCCGCATGCAGTTTGGAATAGCACTGGCTCTTTGCTCTTGTCTGTTTCTGCCCGCCTGCCGCAAGGAAGGTGGAGGAGGAGGAAAAATGGCTCATCTTACCGTAACCCTTTCCGTGGACGGCAATGGAAATTGCGTCCAGAAGCTTAATGGAGCCGCCACGGCGGTGGTTTCACTCAGTGCGGGTGATACCGTCACTTTTCTAACCGATAACAGCGCTGCTTTCGTTTTACAGTTTCCTCCCGCGAGCGTGGGAAGTTGCAATTCGCCTTTCCGGGACGCCAGCGGAAATTGTCAGTGGAATTTTAACAACGCGAACCCGGCTTCAGGTCCCGCTGTTGGGCCGTCAGGCACACCGTTTCCTTATGGCACTCTTAGCATCAACGGTGCAACATGTAACCTTAACGGCGGTCCGCAGCCTCTGGGCATGCGAATGAAGTAGCGTGCTCGTGCTAGTTTTGCGGGGTTACACCTGCCAAGGCTCGAAATTGAGGATATTGTTGCAGAGTTTGAAAGTCAGGAGTATCCCGGATGATGGCCCGAGAATAACCGACATCGACCGCTTTTTTCAGATAGGCGAGGGCTGGGTCCGTTTGGCCGAAGTGGTTGTAAACGATGGCCGCACGGAACAACACCTCGCCTTTCGAAGGTGCCAGCTCTAGCGCCTTTTGCAAGTAGCCAAAAGCCGCTTGCCGGTCGTCCAGCATGGCGGAGTAGTTGGCAAGGTACGCCAGCGTATCCGCATCCTGCGGATTGATTTGAAGTCTCGAGGTCCCGATTTTTGCGGCCTGCCGGTACTTAGCCGACGCCTGCGAGCGCCGGTCCGGACTCCAGTAGAGCGCATCGGCGAGATTGCCCCAGTTCATCCAGTCACTGTCATCAATTTTCAGCGCCTGCTCCAAGGCGGCAATGGCCTCGGGAAAACGGTGAATGAGAGTGTAGACATATCCCAAATTGTTGTAGGCATCAGGACTGGGTCGCAGTTCTATGGAGCGCTTCAATGCGTCGATCGCGTCGGAATAGCGCCCTTGCAAGCCATAGGTTCCACCCAAAAGCAGATATCCATGATAGTTGTCGGGCGCCAATTGCGTAGCCTTGAGAAACATCTGTGCCGCCTCGGGATAGCGCGCCTGGTTGTGGTAGAAAATCCCCAGCCAACTGTACACCCCCCAATAGTTGGGACGCAGGGCAATCAGTTTCTTGTAAGTAGATTCCGCCGCGGCGAAATTTCCTAAATCGGTGTAGGCATCTGCCAAGCCCCGTAGCGCGTCTTCGCTGCTAGGCTCCGATCGTAGAGCTCCCTGGAACTCCTCCACCGCCTTGTCGTACTTGCCGGTTCCGTTGAAGACGTTACCCAGGCAAATATGCCCTTCCAGAAGATCGGGATTTAAGGATAGCGCTCTCTCGCAGTTGGCAGAGGCGTTGTCCACCTGTTGCTTACCTTTATAGAATTGCTGAAAGCCGGTGAAGTAGGCGCTGCCCAGACCTGCGTAGGCCGGCGCATAACCGGGATCAATTTTCAACGCCTGGTTGAACTCTGCGATCGCGCTATCGACGTTCTCCGGCTTCTCGTATTCCTGTAAATACCCGTGCCCCCGTATGTATGCTTCGTAAGCCGCGGGCTGAGTGTCTTGACGAACATTCAACTTACGGCGTTGCTCTGGTTTGATTTGCGCCGGCAGCATGTCCAGGGTCTCGCTCACCACACGGTCTTGCAGTCCAAAGACGTCGTTGGCAGCCACCGTGATGCTGCGTGCGGCGATTTGCCGGTGCGTCTTGGAATCTACCAGGTAGCAGTTGATGCGGATGGTCTGCCCGGAGCGCTGCAAGCTGCTCTCCAGAACGAAATCGGTGCCAAACTCGCGGCGGGCGTCTTCCGCGGTCTTGACTCCCTGGTCGCGCAGATCGCGCGGCGAGACTACCTGGATGGCATCGGTGTCGCTGGCCTGGACTAGCTTGGCAGTAAGGGTTTCGGTCAGGCCCAAACCTAGAGCGCTGGTCGCGGGGTCCTGACCTACCGTGTCAAAGGGCAACACGGCCATGATCCGCTGCTGGGTTGACGGAGAGGTTGGCCACCACCGCTTGATGCCATAGCCAGCTACGACTCCTACCAGCAATACACCTGCCAGAATCAATGCGCCTTTTCGATTGCGGGCCTTGCGCTCAACCTCGAGAACGGTAGTACGGCGAAGAGTTTCCGTGGAGAGTTCATCACCTGTGAGGATCCGGGTAAGGTCCGCCCGCAACTCCCGCGCCGATTGGTAGCGCAGATCGGGCTCCCTATCCAATGCCTTCAGGATTACGGCTTCCAGCGCAGCCGAAACCTCGGGATTGAGCAGGCAGGGCCGCACGGGATCGTAATGCAGAATGGCATCGATCAGCAGCGACGGCTGACGGTCCGGAAATGCACGCTTGCCCGTCGCCATTTCATAAAGAACGGCGCCGGCTGCCCAAATGTCGCAGCGCGCATCCGCGGCTTCAGCACGCAACAGCTCAGGCGCCATGTAAGGAACTGTCCCGCTGAGCGAGAGACTGGTGTTGAGGCTAGCCGTCTCAGCTACTTCGTCGACAGGTTCAATCAGCTTGGCCAAGCCAAAGTCGAGAATTTTCAACTGTCCGTCGGGATTGACCCGCAGATTTCCCGGCTTGAGGTCGCGATGGATGACATTCTCGCGGTGCGCCGCTTCCAACCCGCTCGCCAGTTGTGTGCCCAACTCCAGGACGGTCTCTTGCGGAAGAGGCTGATGGGCGAGCATCTCGTCGAGATTGAGGCCGGGAATGTATTCCGTGACCAGGTAATCAATGCCACTTTCCTCCCCGAAGTCGAAGGCCATGGCGATGTTGGGATGATTCAGCTTGCCAACCGCAAGCGCCTCTTTGCGGAACTGCTTGCGAGTGGCATCGTCGGCAAACAATCCTGTCGGCAGGATCTTGACCGCGACGTCGCGCTGTAGTTGCTCATCATGGGCGCGAAAGACCACGCCCATGCCGCCGGCGCCGATCTGTTCGATCAGCCGGTAATGCCCCAATACCTGGCCGCTGCTGGGAGCCTGAAGTGCCATTGACCCGGATATTAGGGCAGCGCGCAAAGGCCGTCAAATAGGGCGCTGCGTCCGCACCCATTGCGAGTTGGGTTTTGTTGACTTCAGCACAGGCTCGGGAGTCGCTGAAGGACAGTAGCGGTCAGACCTTGAGAAAAATTTTTCTTCGATACATCCACCAGATGGGCAGAAAACATAGTCCGACGACGGTGAGCGAATACAGCAGCGATGCCATGGCCGGAGAAACTGCACGCCCAGAGTAATGCTGGAAAATATTGTCCTGCCAACGGAGCGGGAATCCACCTAGCTCTGACAATACGTATGCGGTAATAGCATTCGTTCCGAAGATGACGAAGAGCCGGGTCAATCCGCCTCGATGCTGCTGCATGTCGGTTATCCAGTAACAGATCGCCAGACAGATCAGCGCGAACCCTCCCGTGAACAGCACATAGGAACTGGTCCACAGGTTCTTGTTGATGGGAACCCAGAGGCTCCAAACTTGACCGGCAATCAATCCGGTCGCGCCCAGGGCAAGCATTCCCAAGATCTTTTGCGTTTTGCGGTGATTCGAGCCCAGCCACTCTCCGGTCAGAACGCCGCACAGCGTGGTAGCGATTGCCGGCAGTGTGCTGAGCACGCCCTCGGGATCGCGCGTCCGTTCATACAGATGGCCCATCATAAGCTTGCGGTCAAGGTACGCGGCCAGGTTGGCGTTGGGGTGAAGGAAGGGTATATCGTGGCCGGGCACTCCGTATCCGGGCACTGGCACATATCGCATCAGCAGCCAGTAGCCCACCAGGAGGGCTGCAATCCATAGCAGGCGTGCATAGGTCTTGCAGTACAGCGTGATCATCGCAGCGGCGAAGTAGGCGAGCGCAATTCGCTGTAAAACGCCAGGGATTCTCCATGTCGCGAGATGGAAGGAGGGAAGTCCATTCAACAGCAGGCCGAGAGCGAAGATGGTCAGGCTTCGCTTCACCGTGTGCCAGACCAGCGATCGAGTGGAATCCCCGCGTCTTAGTCTCGACCGGAAGGAAAGCACGAGCGAGACACCGACAATGAACAGGAAGAAGGGGAAAATCAGGTCGGTTGGGGTCCAACCGTTCCATTTCGCATGCGTAAGCGGCCAATAGGCAGCACTGTTTCCGGGGTTGTTCACCAGGATCATGGCCGCGATGGTGGCGCCGCGAAAGACATCCAGCGAGACTAGCCGCGCAGACGTTTCTGGCGCCTTCGCCACTTCAGTCGCGATCTCGAAATTAGTCGCTGTCATATGTTAGGCTTGATCGGTTCTTAAGATGATAGCCGCTGAGCTCCTAATAGTGGACTGGCCTGCTTCGGAGAACAACTAACTAACCTTCCCAGGACCATGAGTATTTTGTTCAAAACTCCAGAGCTGTTGCTGAATCGGTGCACTCCATTGAACGACGAACTTCGATTCGTATCAGGGCACGACTTCAGTCGTGCCGCAACCTTCGAGAAATGAATCGGGCTTTAGCCCCTGAAGCGTACGCGACAGCCCCAGGGCTGAAGCCCGGTTCCGCGCCGTCTCGGCACGACTGAAGTCGTGCCCTGATACAAAACCGCCTCCGTCGCAAAGGGCACCTCCAGTGGAACGGCTGTAAGGCTGTTCTTTCCGACAGCCCGACAGATCGAATTGTGCCCCCCGTTGTACTGTCCGGAATTGGACATTACAATCCGCAGAGGGACACGGCCTCTCGTCCCAGAAAATGCGCGATTTGCTTAACCTGCTGAGAACGCATTAACTAACATTGCCTGGAAGTGGTTCTCCAGTTGCACCCATAAAGGCGTAATGGATATCGCCCGTCCTGAATTGAAGCGTCAAAAGCGCCGCCGACAGATCGTGTGGGCCAGTATTGCGGTTGTAGGGATGATCGCAGTAACTGTCGGAATCTCGAGGCTGAAGCCAGCCGCCCCAACAGTCGATCGCAGCACCATTTGGACCGACGGCGTGAAGCGGGGTTCCATGCTTCGCCAAGTGCGCGGCCTGGGTACTCTGATCCCCAGTCATGAGGATGTCCGCCAAATTCCCGCCGAGACCGAAGCGACGGTCATCCGAATCGTCAAACTTCCCGGGTCGCTAGTGGAAGCCGACACCGTCTTGGTGGAGATGAGCAATCCTCAACTCGAACAGGAGGCGCTGGACGCTCAGTTGCAGGTGAAGGCGGCCGAAGCCGAGTACCAGAGCCTGAAGGTAAAGCTCGCGAGCGACCTGATGACGCAAAAGGCCGGAGCTGCCACGGTCAACGCCGATTATGCCGAGGCGCAGCGTCAGGCGCAAACCGATAAAGCGCTCTACGATCTCGGCGTAATTTCCGGTCTCGCGGCCAAGGCTTCCGCGGGCAAAGCCCAGGAACTGGTCACACGCAACGACATCGAAGATCAGCGTTTGCAGATCAATCAGAAAGCCATCGCCTCCCAGTTGGCCGTGCAACAAGCCAAGGTGGAGCAGATGCGCGCTCTGGCCGCTCTCAAGCAGAAGCAGTTACAGCGCCTGAAAGTACAAGCCGGGGTCGCGGGTGTCCTGGTGGATTTGCCGTTGCAGGTTGGACAGCACGTGCTCCCTGGAGCTGAGCTGGCGAGGATTGTGCAACCGAATCACCTTATGGCGGAGCTGAAAATTCCAGAGACGCAGGCGCGCGACGTCCAGATCGGCGAGCCAGCCTCGGTGGACACCCACAACGGCGTGATACCCGGTGAAGTAAGCCGCGTCGATCCCGGAGTGCAGAATGGGACAGTAACGGTTGACGTGAAGCTGACTGGCGAATTACCCAAAGGGGCGCGGCCTGATCTCAGCGTGGATGGCACCATCGATTTGGAGCGACTGGAGAACGTGCTCTACGTAGGACGTCCGGCTTTCGGTCAGGAAACCAGCACGATTTCCATGTTCAAGCTTGATCCCGACGGGAAGGGAGCGACGCGCGTACAGGTGAAGACCGGACGCGCCTCAGTAAACCTCATTCAAATCGACTCCGGACTGCACGAGGGCGATACCGTCATTCTTTCCGACATGTCGCGCTGGGACAACACCGACCGCGTGCGGTTGGAGTAGAAAATAGCTTTTGGCCATTAGCTCTTAGCTTTTAGTTTGCGATCCTTAGGGTCAGCCTGGTGCGCTGCGCTCCCCGAGTTCCCAGGAAACGCAAAAGGTTTTGAAGCACGAGTTATGCAAAGCACGTAACAGATAGCGTCAGACGAAAGCGAGTCGCCAATACGCAAGCTAAGAGCTAAGAGCTAAGAGCTAAGAGCCGGTAACGACTCGTCATCACAATTGAAGGATCACCATATGCGCGATGCAGGAACCCCGCTGATTGAGATCGAAAACCTCACCAAGGTTTTTTACACGGATGAAGTCGAGACGCATGCCCTGGCTGGCGTTCATCTCATGGTGCGCAGAGGCGAGTATGTCGCCATGTCCGGGCCCTCGGGCTGCGGCAAGTCAACCTTGCTTTCCATCATCGGACTGCTCGACACTCCGACGGCCGGCGACTACAAGCTCAATGGGCAGCCGGTCTCGAACCTGGATTTCGCCGATCGATCGCGTATTCGCAACCGCGAGATCGGTTTCATCTTCCAGAGCTTTAACCTCATCGGCGACCTCACCGTGTACGAGAACGTCGAGCTGCCGCTGACCTATCGCGACGGCATGCCCACGGTCGAGCGCAAGCGTCGAGTGCTGGAGTCGCTGGAACGCGTCGGCATGGCCCATCGGCTGCGCCACTATCCTTCGCAATTGTCTGGCGGTCAGCAGCAGCGTGTCGCGGTAGCCAGAGCGCTGGCCGGCTCGCCTTCCATCCTGCTGGCGGACGAGCCCACAGGAAACCTCGACTCGCGCAATGGCGAAGCGGTGATGGAACTGCTGCAAAAGCTCCACCGCGAAGGCGCAACCATTTGCATGGTAACCCACGATCCGCGTTTCGCCGCCCATGCGCAGCGCGAGGTTCACCTGTTCGACGGCAAAGTTGTCGCCGAGGAAGAGCTGCGGAGGTTGATGCAGGAGACGCAGTAAGCAATTAGCAATTAGCAGTTAGCAATTAAAGCGGTTTCAGAGTTAGCGTAGACCTTACCGGGTAGTGCGGACCTTCAGGTCCGCGTTAATAGCGTTTTAGAAAAACCGGGCTTTAGCCCCTGGGGTACTTCGGTCTGGCGGCCCTCGGAGGCGCTTTCGGCCGATTCAAACACCGAACCTCAGGGCCTAAAGGCCCTTCCATCCGGGGCCTTATGACGCGGCGCTGAAGCGCCGTACTACCCGAGCGTCTGTCTTGCTCCGGGTTGGTATTGCTGTGGAGGCGAAACTTCCTCAGTTCACACTAACTATGAAACTGCTCTAGCCAAGTGCCAAGTGCCAAAGGCTAAGAGCTAAGAGCTAACAGCTAATCGTGGTTTCTAAATCATGGTCAGCCTAAGAAATGTCGAACGCAGTTATAAAACCGGGGCGGGGCAGACTTGGGTATTGCGCCGCATTGACCTCACCATCCGCGAAGGCGAATTTGTCACCGTCATGGGACCCTCGGGAGCCGGCAAGTCATCGCTGCTGAACGTGCTCGCTCTGCTCGACGACCAATGGGCGGGCGAGTACTGGTTTCGTGAGGAAGGCGTGCATGCGATGAAGCGCAAAGAGCGCAGCGAACTGGCCAAGCGCAACATCGGAATGGTCTTTCAGAGTTACCACCTGTTGGACGACCTGACGGTGCAGGAGAACATCGATCTTCCTCTGTCGTACAAGGACATCCCGCGTGGTCAGAGGCAAGGCATGGTGGCCGAAACGCTCGACCATTTTCAGATCGTCGCCAAGAAGGACCTGTACCCCAACCAGCTTTCCGGCGGACAGCAGCAGTTAGTCGGCATCGCCAGGGCTGTCATTCACAAGCCTGCGTTGTTGCTGGCCGACGAGCCTACCGGCAATCTGCATTCCAGCCAGGCCAAGGAAATCATGGAGTTGTTCAGCGCGCTGAATCGCGAAGGAACGACGATCATGCAAGTCACGCACTCAGATGTCAACGCGTCGTACGGAACGCGCACGATTCAAATGCGCGATGGGTGGCTGGTGGGCGACACCTCGAATCCAGCGCTCGCACCGAGCGGGGAGGCGGTCCGTTCATGATGGAACCCGTTTTCAGGTCGCCAGTTCTGGTGCTCTTCCTATGTTGCTTGCTGGTGAGTGCCCAAGCGCAGACCCAAGCGCCGGCTGGGTCAGCGCCGGAGCAGATGCCGAACGCGCCGACGCCGCAGACGTCCAATTCGACAACGCCGGCACAACTCTCCATACACACTCCCGCTCGGCTGGCGATTCCCCATTCGCATAACCCGTTCGACGCATACGCTCCGAGCCAAGTGCCACCGCCGCAACTGGAAAACTCGCCACGCATCGACCGCCTTATACGCGATGGCAAGCTGTATATCTCGTTGCAGGACGCGATCGCCCTGGCGCTGGAGAACAATCTCGATCTGGCCATCGCTCGATATAACCTACCCATCGCCGACACCGACATTCAGAGAACCAAGGCGGGCGCTTCCTTCCGCGGCGTTAATACAGGAGTCGTGGGAGGCACGCCGGGCGGTGGTGTGGGTGGCTTCGGGACCGGCGCACCGGGCGCGGGAGCCGGCGGCACGACCGGTGGCGCGGGAGGAGCGGGCGCAGGCGCTGCCGGTCTGGTGCAGTCCACCCTTGGCGCAGGACCTCCGGTGCAATCGTATGACCCGGCGGTCGGCGTGATTAGCGGCTTGGAGCATCTGACGACACCGCTTGCCAACCTGCAGATCTACGGCGTCCCCGCCTTGCACTTAAACACCACTCAGGTCAACGCCACGTACACACAGGCGTTTCCCACCGGAACCAGCTTCACCTTCGAGGTAGACAATAACCGGCAAACCACGAACAGTATTTTCAGCAGCCTGACCCCGCAACTGGGAACGTATTACCGCGCCACGTTTCAGCAGCAACTCCTTGCGGGATTTGGAACCGGCCCTAATCTGCGCTTCTTGCGCATTGCCAGAAACAATAAGAAGATCTCGGACATTGCGTTTAAGAGCCAGGTGGTGGCCACGGTCACGCAGATTGCCAACATCTACTGGGACCTGGTAAGTGCCTACGAAGAAGAGCGGGTCAACGAACAGTCCTATGCCTTTGCGCGGCAGAGTTTCGAAAATGCGCAAAAACAGTTGCAGCTAGAGGCAATTCCTGCAATGGATGTCATGCGCGCCGAAGCCGAGGTGTCACGGCGCGATCAGGGCCTGACTGTCGCCAAGACGAATCTGCAGTTGCAGGAATCGTTGATCAAGAATGCGCTCACCAAGAACCTTGACGATCCCGTGCTGGAATCGATGCCGGTAATTCCGACTGATCGGCTGGAACCTACGGATACGGTTCCCGACAAATCGACCCAGGACCTGATCGCGATGGCCTTGCAAGACCGCCCGGAGCTGTCGGAGTCGCAGATCGATCTGCAGAACCGCCAGATCAGCCGTCAGGCGGCCAAGAACGCGTTGCTTCCAACCCTTGCCCTGGTGGGCTTCTACGGCGGCACCGGCTTGGCGGGAGAATTGAATCCGTTTTACTATCTGACTCCCAACACCACGACTGCACCTTGCTGCTTCGGGGGAGCTTTTGCCGACGCATTCAACAATTCATCCCCCGATTACTTTGTAGGCCTTAATCTGACTCTCCCCATTCGTAATCGGGTCGCCAAGGCGGACCAGTACCGCTCGGAGCTGGAGTACCGTCAGGCCGAGTTGCGTCTGCAGCAATTGAAGAAGCAAATTCGCATCGAAGTGCGCAACGCGCAATATGCTCTTGAGCAGGGCCGCGCCCGGGTGCAAGCGGCGAAAAAAGCGCGCGATCTGGCGGACAAGACGTTTACGATCATGCAGAAGGAGCAAACGCTGGGCGCAGGATCGAGTTTCCAGACGTTGACCGCCCAGCGCGACCTTGCCGTTGCCGAACTCGATCTGGTGAATGCCACGACGGCATACCAGAAGTCCAAACTCGAGTTGGAACGCGCTACCGGAACCACTCTGGAAGATAATGGCATTCAGATCCAGGATGCGGTGAACGGCACCGCACCCTGACGGAGAGCATGTTGCCGAAGACGCAAAGCCAAGGAAGCTCGTGGGTGGTACAAGATACTGCAACCGGGACACGTGACCGGCAGAAAGGAGGCCGCATTCTTGCGGCTGACGATCAACCGCACATCCTCGAAGCGATCGAACTGCTGCTTCGCCCGCAAGGCTTTGAAGTTGATACCGCGAAGTCCCCAGCAGCGGTGCGGGAAGCTCTCGCCAGCGACTTCTACGATGCGGTACTGATTGACCTGAACTACACGCGCGATACTACCTCGGGTCAGGAAGGGCTGGATCTGCTCTCCGAGATTGTGGCCTTCGATAGCAGCATTCCGGTAATCGTGATGACGGCCTGGGGCAACGTGGGGCTGGCAGTCGAGGCCATGCGACGCGGTGCCCGCGACTTCATTCAGAAGCCGTGGGAGAACGAACGCCTGTTGGCCATTCTGCGTACGCAGGTCGAACTGCATCGAGCTCTGCAACGTACCCAGCGCCTGGAAGCGGAAGCGAAACTATTGCGCGCCGAAGGACGTCCCGATTTCATCGCCGCCGCTCCTTCCATGCAGCCCGTATTGCAAACCATTGCCCGCATCGGCCCGTCCGACGCCAACGTGCTGGTCACTGGCGAACATGGCACGGGCAAAGAGATAGTGGCCCAGACTCTTCATGCGTTATCGGCGCGGGCTTCGATGCCACTGGTAGCCGTGAACACCGGCGCGCTACCAGAGGGCACCTTCGAAAGCGAATTGTTCGGCCACGTGAAAGGCGCCTTCACCGACGCGCGTATGGACCGCATCGGACGTTTCGAATTGGCCGACAATGGTACTATCTTTCTCGATGAAATTGGAAACGTTCCCATGCGGCAGCAGGCCAAGTTGCTGCGCGTGCTGGAAACGGGCGAGATCGAGCGGGTCGGCTCATCCCGGACCAAGCGGATCAACGTGCGGGTCATCTCCGCGACCAACATCGATCTGCAAACCGCTATTGCCGCGGGCCAGTTTAGGGAAGACCTCCTTTTCCGGCTGAATACGGTTGAGATCCACATCCCTGCCCTGCGCGAACGCCGCGAAGATATTGCAGCGCTGGCGGCACATTTCCTGTCGCGTTATACGACACGCTATCGTGCGCCGGTGAGCGGTTTTGCTCCCCCTGCTCTTCAGACGATGATGCAGTATGCGTGGCCAGGTAATGTCCGCGAGTTGGAGCATACCCTGGAACGTGCGGTGCTGATGTGCCACACCGGCGAGATTCAAGTCTCGGATCTCGGGCTGAATGTGCAACGGCCACAGGGGCAGAACCTGGAAGAACTCAGCATCGAAGAGGTCGAGGGCATCCTGGTGCGCAAAGCGCTACAGCGGTTCCACGGCAACGTGAGCCAGGCGGCTGAGGCCCTGGGCTTGAGCCGTGGCGCTCTCTACCGCCGGATGGAACGGTATGGACTCTAGTTCAGGCGGCGACTCCAAGTCCGCAGCCCGAACTCCTCGCGCTCGATCTCGCAGATCGAGGCTGCTCTTCGAAAAACGTATTGCACTGTTCGCTGTACTGGCTGCCCTTCCCGGCATTACTTTCGGCACCATCCTTATCTGGACTCATCCGTGGACCCGCGATGTAAAGTTCGCGCTGACGGCGCTTGAGTTCTTCCTTTGGCTGGTGCTGACGTTAGCGCTGCTGGAGCAGATCGTACGGCCGCTGCAAACTCTAGCCAACGTGGTGGGCGCGCTGCGTGAAGAAGACTATTCCTTTCGCGCGCGTGGGGCGGTGGCCAATGATGCCCTTGGCGAGTTGGCGCTCGAAATCAATGCGCTTGCCGACATCCTGACCGAGCAGCGTATCCAGACGATTGAAGCCACCGCGCTTTTGCGTCGGGTGGTCAACGAAATCGATGCTCCGCTGTTTACCTTCGATCCCGATCACATCCTGCGCCTGGTGAACGCGGCAGGCGAACGGCTATTGCAACAGCCATCGGCGCGGCTGTTGGGGAAGACCGCCGCCGAACTCGAACTCAATGCTTGCTTCGAAGCCAGAAACGAGACCCTGGTCGCACTCCCCTACTCGACCCCTAACGCCCGCTGGATGGTGCGCCAGAGTTCCTTTCGTCAAAACGGCGTGCCGCACAAACTGATTGTGCTCTCGGACGTGAGCCGTGCTCTGCGCGAAGAAGAGCGTAGCGCTTGGCAGAGGTTGATCCGAGTTCTGGGTCACGAGCTCAATAACTCGCTGGCGCCGATAATTTCAATCGCGGGAAGCCTGGCCTCGCGTCTGCCGCTGCCTCAATTGCCGGAAGAGCAAAACGCGGACTTTCAACGCGGACTCAACATCATCGAATCCCGCACTGCATCGCTGCATCGCTTTCTTCAGTCGTATCGACGGCTTGCGCAAATGCCTTCGCCCACCCTGCAACCGGTTGAGTTGCGGCAACTGATGGAACGCGTTGCCGTCCTGGAAACTCGTCTTAACGTCGAGATCCTGCCGGGCCCGGATCGTGTCTTGATGATCGACCCCGACCTCATCGAACAGATGCTCATCAACCTGGTGCGTAATGGGGTCGATGCCGCACTGGAGCAGGCGCAGTCCGCTCATGCGGAAGCAGCACCTCCGAAAGTCTCCATCCGATGGGAACAGTACGATCGCAAGGTGGCGCTGATCGTTGAAGACAACGGCATCGGCCTGCTTAACCCGAGCAACGCCTTTGTTCCCTTCTATACCACCAAGCCGGGCGGTTCCGGCATTGGGCTGGTCCTGTCGCAGCAGATCGCCGAGGCCCACGGCGGTTCCATCGAGCTTGCCAATCGCCCGAACACGCGGGGCTGTATCGTGAAAGTCTTACTGCCGTACCGCCCATCGTCGAGATAGCATGAGGAGTTCGGGTTTTGGAGAGTACCCTCCGGCCCACGCTGGCCGAAAATCTCGGTGTTTATTCGCCGGCTATCGCGCGATCGATGGAAATAGCGCCCGAGCCCTTGATCAACACCACGATGGCCAGCGCTATCGCCAGCAAATGGTATTCAAATCCCTCGCCCTTTTGCTGGCCGGTCCAGTTCATGAAGAAGCCATTGACGTGGTGGACGGTGACGATGGCGACCAGCATATTGACAATGATGCCGAGCGCCGCGATACGGCCGAGCAGACCGACCAGAAGTCCAAGGCCACCGAAGAATTCGGCGCAAATTGCCAGGAACGCCAGGGGCGCCGGAGTTCCCATCTGGGTGAAGAGTCCCATCGTGCCGTGGAAGCCATAACCTCCAAACCAGCCCAGCATTTTTTGCGCGCCGTGCATAAAGAAGGTCACGCCGAGCACCAGGCGCACGATGGTAAGAGTGAAGTCATTCGAAGTAGAAACAAGTTTGCGAAACATGGGCATCCTCCTCAAAATTATTTGGCCACGTGGTCAGCCCGGCCAATCGAGTTACTAGATGCTTGTTGCAACACGTAAGTTGCAGAATTGCGTTACATCAGTTGGCCTCAAGCCGTGCGCCCTGCGGCGGTGAACCAATTAGCGCGAAGGAAATTGTTCTCATTGTTTGTCCGCCGCCTTGAACTCGGCCCAGGGATTTCCCTTCATGTCCTGCAAGACGGGCCGCTGCCAGTCAAATTCTGGGTGCGCTTTCAGAAACGTGTCAGCGATGAAGTCCTCTCCACACGGATAACCCGCCCGAGCTTGCAGGCTCATGTTTTTTGCCATTGTGCTGTCAGCGGCCTGGGCGGTTACCGCGCCGCCGGGAGAATACGGTGGCCACTGCCACTCGGGCACGCCCCTGGGCGAGTCGGCGACATGGCCGCACAGAGCGCGCTCGTCGCGTGCCTCCTTGCCTTGGTAGCTGTCCCAGTGGTCGGCGAGAAACTTCTTGGCCATCTCGACATCGATCTGCCCCTTGCTTTGCGCCATCAGCTCTTCCCAGCGCTTATGACGGGCATTGGCCGAGCTGCCCATGTTGCTGGGATCGAAATCGGTTTCTTTCTTAATGAAGTTAGGGTCGCTGGGAAAGTTTGAGCCGACAAAGTAGCCGTCCTTGGTGCGCCAGACGCGGTGCATTTTCAGGCCGATCTCAAAGCGCGCAATTTCGCCGGTCTTGTTATCGGCCAGCAGCCAGTCGTTAGCGTATCCGCCGTTGTTGTGGTCGAGCATAATCCGCACGTACTGATCGATCGAGCTTGCATACTGCAGTGCCCGGCGTGCCCGCACAAATTCAGGCACCCCGTTCGGATCGAACAGATCGTATCCGGTGATGGTTGTCTCCGTGACCATCAACCCCGCTGAATTGATGCCGAAGTCATCGTCGCTCACGATCACCCCCGGGAAACCATCCGTCAACATGCGATAACCGTGGGTGGGCAGAATGTCGAAGATGACGGTCCATCGGCTACCAACTGCGATGTCGGTCCAGTTGCTATGGGCGATGACCGGCTTGTGGTCCTTGGTCATCGAGCCGGTTGCAACCAGCGCGCTGCAGTTTCCCGGCGCCTTCAGGACAGGTGCGTCAGCCCGCTTCTCCCGTTTGTTCAGCCAGGGAACATAGTAGTTAGGAAGTTCTTCCATGGCGTTCAATGCCACCACGTCCCACAGATCCAGGTTTACGCCATGGGCGTGGAGGCCATCGACGATGCCTTGCAGTTCTTGTCGATACTCTGCGTCAATGTGCTTCCACAGCACGTTCTGTGCGGCATTGCGGTAGAAATTCCAATCGCGCTTGGTGGTGTGCGTGTCCACCGCGCGAACGGTTTGAACGCCGTCTGCAATCTCGGGCGCTAGCAGATAGCCGTGCTGGTATCCGATGTCCCCCGGAGAGCCTTCGAGGTGAACGTACACCCAATGATTGCGCTCGAAGCGATAGGCAGGCTTTAAGCGCGCTTCGTCAGGTTTCGTCGCATCCTGCTTGGCGAATCCGAAGATGGCGGAGCCGAATAGGATACAGATTACGAACAATGACAGAGCAAGTCGGCGACATCCAGATGGCATAGATTCTCCAATAGGCGCATGACCGCAGGGGCGCAAGGGTTTTTGTTCCCGGCTAACGCGGCGCTAGAGCGCCGCTCTACCCGTGCTCGCAGGATACAGTAACTTTTGGAATCACCCTCCTGGATTATTCAGGAGGGCTTCACGCTTTGAAGGGGCACGGCTTCAGCCGTGCCGTAACCTGCTGTCGTTAATGGTGGCTTTAGCCACTGAGGGACTTCGGTGTTGAGACGAAGTGCGAGTTCCCTCAGGGGCTGAAGCCCAACTCTCGATGCACACGCAACGGCACGGCTGAAGCCGTGCCCTTTCAAAGCGTGCCGCTTCAGTTAGCGAAACAGATGAACAATCCAGGCTAGGCCGAATATCAATGCGAGGCACCGAGATAAATTCTCCGCGGAGAACATGGCAATCAGTTAATGTATGAAAGCGCCAAAATGCTGTTGCACGGCTTTGCGCTGTGAGGCGAACATGCTCGATTGCTGGGAAAGAATGCCATTCGTGAAATCGGTAGCTACTCAAGGATTTTCAATTCGATTCGGGATACTGGCTCTGACTCTGGTCCTGTGCGCGACCGCGTCCTCTGCAGCGCAAGAACAGCCGAACTCCGCGGCGACCTGGAAATTCGCGGTGTCAGGCGACTCGCGGAACTGTGGTGACATCGTGATGCCTGCGATCGCGCAAGGAGTCCGTCGCGACGGGGCGTCATTCTACTGGCATCTCGGCGACTATCGGGCCATCTACACCTTCGACGAGGACTACCTCCACACTCATCCGGCTTCCACCATTAGCAACTACTTGGCCGCCGCCTGGCCTGACTTCATTCAGCACCAATTGCAACCGTTCGGCGATTTGCCGGTGTTCCTGGCAATGGGCAATCACGAACTGGTGGCGCCCATGACGAGAGGCCGGTACATCGCGGAGTTCGCCGACTGGCTCAACCAACCTGTACTGCAGCGGCAGCGGCTCGCAGACAATCCCAACGACCACGTTCTGAAGGCGTACTATCGCTGGATCGAACGCGGCGTCGATTTCATTAGCCTGGACAATCCTTCAGCGGAGGAGTTCGATGCCGGCCAGATGACCTGGTTACAGGGCGTCCTCGCTCATGATGCCAAGGACAGCTCCATTCGCACGGTCGTTCTGGGGATGCACGCTGCACTACCCGACAGTTTGTCCGCCGGGCACAGCATGAACGACTCTCCGCAGGAGCAAAGCAGCGGGCGGATTGTCTATGCTGAATTGGTGGCTTTCCGGCACAGCACTAAGAAGAACGTGTACGTGCTGGCGAGTCATTCGCACTACGTGATGAACAACATCTACGCCACCGCCTGCCATGCCAACGGCGAGGCGTTGCCCGGATGGATTGTGGGCTCTGCCGGCGCTGTGCGCTATCGCCTGCCGCTGGACCACGCCGCGGCTACCGTTGCCGCGACCGATGTGTATGGATATCTGCTGGCGACGGTTGCGCCGGACGGAAGCGTGACTTTCGAATTCAAGGAAGTGAAAGAAGCAGATGTGCCGGCGAGCGTGGTCAACGAGTTCTCGCGCCAGCAAGTGAATTGGTGCTTTGCGCAAAACAAAGCCTCCTACACTCCGGCTGGCGCCGTGTGTCCTGCGGGTCATGCCCCGACAGGCCATTGAGTTGCGGAGCACTGGAAACCAAGACTTACTTAGCGTCCAACCGACATTGGGCAATCAGTCGCTCGATCCGCCGCTAAGTAATCTGCGAGGTGCAGAACGCACAGCGGCGAGCGGTAATAGGCACATCGCTTTCGCACTCAGGGCATTGTTTCTTATCGGGCAGGGCTTGCTTCTCGAACCGCTTCATCAGCGCATTCACTGGCAAAACCACGAAATAGTAGACGGCCAGTGCGATCAGTAAGAACGAGATGATTGCGTTCAAGAAATCGCCGTAAAGAAACTTCGCGCCATTCACTGCAAAGAAGAAGCCCGAGAAGTCTGGCTTCTGGACGATCGCGGCGATCACAGGAGTGAGCAGATCTTTGACAAACGCAGTAACCACCGTGCCAAACGCTGCGCCGATTACAACGCCGACGGCCAAATCGATTACGTTGCCACGCAGGACAAATTCTCGGAATCCTTTGAACATTGGCTCCTCCCGAACAAGATCAGGTGAATTTACGCGAGTCTAGCAATTCTAATTTCAAGTTACTGCCGCGCTGTGTAGTATCGTCGCTGCGCTCGGCATTCGCAAGTTATTGAGTGCTGTAAGTAATGGCCAGCTTCGCGATTTTGAGTTGTCATCACGAACGGCCTTCAGGCCGTGAGGGATCTGCTGTCTCTTCAGCGGCCGTTCCGGCGCCAACAACAGCAGATTCCTCGCTTCGCTCGTAATGACAACTCCAGAGACGAGTCGTCCATCCCATGTGGGACATCACTTACGCAGCGATCTATGAAGCTCGCGGTTCGCGAACCAATGGTTCACCGGCCCCTGGCTCAAATAGAAAATCGCCATAGTCCGGATCATGATCTGCGCGCCTTCGCGTAAGATCGCGAACACGCGACTGTCTGCCACTGCGCTGGAGATTGCGAGGACCACCAGCGCTATTCCAGCGCCACACTATGAGCGCTCACCAAAAAAAATGGGGGCGGATCGCTCCGCCCCCATGTCTTCCAAATTTACATCTCCAGCAACTAGCCCACCTTCACAGCTGACTTCTCATCCTGTGTGGTTGGAATCTTGCGTTGTCCCACTCCAGTGTAGATCTGCCGCGGACGCGCGATCTTCTGCTCCGGGTCCTGGATCATTTCGTTCCACTGCGCCAACCAGCCGGCCGCCCGCGGAATCGCGAACAGCACGGTAAACATCTCCGGCTGGAAGCCCATGGCCTGGTAAATGATTCCCGAGTAGAAGTCGACGTTAGGATAGAGCTTGCGGGTGACGAAGTAATCGTCGGCCAGCGCGATGCGTTCGAGCTCCAGTGCAATGTCCAGCCTGGTATTGCGTCCGGTCACCTCGAATACTTCGTCGGCGACAGACTTAATGATGCGTGCGCGAGGATCGTAGTTCTTGTAAACCCGATGCCCGAAGCCCATCAGCTTGAGCTCGCCTGCCTTTACGCGTTTGATGTAGGCAGGAATGTTTTTCACCGAGACGATCTCGTCCAGCATGCGCAGCACCTCTTCGTTAGCGCCGCCATGTAGAGGGCCGGAGAGCGCCGATGCCGCTCCTGCCATGGAGAGATAGGGGTCGGCCTGCGAGCTGCCCACTACGCGCATGGTAGTCGAGCTGCAATTCTGCTCGTGGTCGGCGTGCAGGATGAACAGCACATCCAGCGCACGCGCGATAACCGGGCTCGCCATGTACTTCGGCTCAGTCATCTTCCACAGCATGTTCATGAAATTCTCGGGGTAGCTGAGATCGTTGTCGGGATAGACGTACGGATGGCCTCGCCGGTGACGATACGAATACGCCGCCAGGGTCGCCATCTTGGCGATCAGCCGCACAATCTGTTTCTGCCGGTTCTCCGGGTCATGGACGTTCTTCGCCTCCGGATATACGGTCGATAACGCTGCCAGCGTGCTCACCAGAATCCCCATCGGATGGGCATCATAGCGGAAGCCATCGATGAAGTGCTTGGTAGTCTCGTGCAACATGGTGTGATGCGTGATTTCCCAAGTCCAGTCCTTGTCCTGCTGGGGCGTCGGCAACTCGCCGTAAAGCAGCAGGTAAGCCACTTGCAGATAGGTGCAATGTTCGGCGAGAGTCTCGATATCGTAGCCGCGGTAACGCAG
>DATCCF010000342.1:0-4506 GCA_036511435.1 Terriglobales bacterium
ACCAAAGGCAAAGACAGCAGGGAGCAGCCCCACGGATAGACGTACAGCAAGCGGCCGTTCACGAGGTCGATCGTGTACAGATAGCCATGGTTGATGAACGGACTCTGCTGCCCGTGCTCTACCTGATAGGAACTCATGTCCGGCGTACCGTGCACCAGGATGGCCTCGTCCATCAGGACCGAGTAAGCGTTGTCCGTCAAGTAGTGAATGGGCGACTCGTAGTAGACGAACGCGACGACTAGGAAAAGCGACAGGCCAACAAATATCTGTTTCACCAAACTCCCGTTCGTAAGTCGGAGCGCATTCCATTATGGCTGAACTGTGACGCGCGAACGAGTCTCCGACGGGCAAATTCCCTGTTAATTTAAGATGGGCTTGGGTGGCTGCTTCGGTTAAGCTGGCCGCTGTGCTAGTTCGGAATCATGAAGCCCGACCCCGCCGCCGCGCTTAGCCCTATCATGACGCTCGAGGAAGTAGCCGAGTATCTGCACATTCATATCACCAGCTCCGCAAACTGATTCGCGAAGGCGCACGGTTTTGCATCAGGGCTCAAGCTACTCATAGGTAGCCCACCTATAGGCCGGGATACGTGCCTGCAACCGACTCGTCGGCTAGTGAGTTCGGCTAATCACTTTTCGCCCTCGCTTCTGGCTGGAACGTTTGTCGGAAACGCGAGGCCAGCTCTCTGGTGAAGTCAACCAGGCCAAGAACTGCGGATGCCGCCAGTCCCAAACACGATCAGGGTTAAAGTCAATATTAGGCACACCATTCCAGTCGTTAGCTGCTTGGGAGAACGCTCCAACCGCATTTATCGCTACACTCACGAACAAGAGCGCTGCCGCGACTCCGACCAACGCAAATCGTTGGTAGCTCAATACTGGCTTATCGAGAAAGGTCCTAACGCCGAGGATTGCTAGCAGAACGAACCAGGGAACCGTTTCGATCAGTAGCCGCGGGCCATATGACCATCCGCCCCACCAAGCGGCCCCCCATAATGCAGTAATCACAATGTGCGATACGATGACCGCGAGCGCAAGCAAGGCCAAGCGTTTGCGTGGGAAAACAGACCAATATCGAATCATAACATAGAGAGGCAGAAGAACAATAGGCACAAACACAAACAATCCGCGCGACGGACTTAATAGCAAACCCGCGAGCCTCATCAGCCCGTGTCGAAAGTCGAATACTTGCGCTTGATAGCTAGGAGGCAGTAAGTGAGCAAAGAAGAAGATCATCGTCCCCGCCGCGGCAACGGCCCAGGCCGCTCCAGTGAATACAAACGCGGCAAAGTATTTTGGCTTATACTCCACGAGCACGTAGAGACTTATCAACACGATGGCTGGCAAGGACTGTGGACACACAAAATAAGCCCATCCAAGCAGAGTACCCAAAAGTACAGGTCGCATTCGGTTACTGATCAAGAGCCAGATCACCAGGCTAATTAAAAACAGGTACCAAGTCTGAGCCCAAAGAGATCGACTCGCGGTGGACCATATGGGCGTCGCAAAGGCTGCGCTCAACGCTAGACCTAGCGACCAGGGAATTGGAAGTAGCGCATTCGCTGCCTGGTAGAATATCCAAATGATGCCGGCACACAAGACGGTCGCTATTACAGTCTGCATCTTCAAATCGTTACCAGCATTGTAGATCCCGTGTGGCGCTACCTCTAGTCCTCCGACATTGAGAGCCGCGACTGCGGGAAGCGATAGTAACGCACCGCCCCACGGAAAGATGTACAAAAGGCGTCCCTTCACCAGATCGATCATGTACAAATATCCATGATTGGAAAAGTTTCCGCCCCGACCACGACCGACCTGATAACAAAGCAGATTCGGCGTCCCGTGTTGCAGGATCGCTTCATCCATAAGAAGTGAGTAAGAGCTGTCGTACGAATAGCGAATCGGTGATATGTAGTATGCACTGCTAACCACCAAGAATAGTAGGATTCCGGTGCCGGCGCGAACCAGCGGCAACAGGTGGGCGCCATCGAGGCGCCGCCAGCGCTGCTGGGCCATGTCGAGTAGCTTGAACGCCATCAGCAAGTCCATTCTGGGCGGCAACTGATATTCGACCGCTCGTGCGCGATTCGCGCGCCCCTATTGTCCATTGTACCGTCCTCCCCGGCAACCCGACGCAGCAGAGTCTGAACAAGCGTCGAGTTATTGTCAAATGCTCCACGGAAGAGTCATATTGTCAGCGGCAGGTCTTTTGGTCGGCCTTGACCGCCATCCTCGCTGGTTGGCTTTCGGTGCTGCCGCGATCTACGCGTGTTACGCCCGTCAGCAAATTGCCGCCATGAACGATTCGGTTGTCCAGCAAGCCAAGGCTACCCGAGCTGCGCGAAGGATGACGATGCCCCATCGCTTGTGGAATTTGAGTACGGCGGCGGCTCGTATTTGATTACGCAGCCTCCTGGGCTGAGTCAAGTTTCGCAGGCTGTTCACGCAGAGCCCGTTTGAGCAGCGGCAGATGGCGATAGCCGCGGATACGCCGGAAGCCTTGTTCGGCGTGAAGTAGGTCGCAACTCTCGTTCGGGAGGAGAGCCGCTCATCGCTCCTGGCACCGACTTCTGCACCGAAATTGGCTTTGTTTTGTAAATTTCGGTTCGGTGAGGCCGACTGCCTTCCTCCTATTGCTGATTTCCGTTGGTTTCCCCGCTCAGACCGTTCCCCCGATATCGGCCCGAGGGGGCTCCCCGAGGCTTACATTCACGTCCACAACCGCGGGAGCGGGGACATGCTCCCCGGCGCGCCTCGCCTGCAATCGTTCCAGTTCATGCAGGGTTCTCAGCATCGATAGGGAAAGCGCAACTTCGTGCCGCGAGAGGTTTGAGAATGGCTCAGGAGACGTTTCCAAGACCCGCGTGAAAGAAGGAAGTGTTGCAACTTTGAAAATGGTGACGGAGGAGGCCCCGAGCGGAACTGGGCGGCGAGGTCTCAGGCAGCCAGATCGAACAGTTGGTCGATGAACTGATTCTGTTGGCGAACATCATCGCCGCTGACCCACCGCGCCTGCCCCTTCCGGACAACCTCGGGAATCTCTGGCGGCGGCTGGCGCTGCCGATGAGGATCGACACCTGGTCGCTGACCAGCTTGCAGCAGCGGCTGGTGAAAACCGGCGGACGTTTGATAAAGCATGCCCGGTACTACTGGTTGCTGCTGGCGGAGAGTCATCTGACGCGCCGGCTCTTCGCAAGCATGCTGCGCAGGATCGCGATGTTACCGTCGCCAGCCGGATAGGTAGAGCGCAGAGCGGAGCAGATTTCGGTGGCGAGAAAGATAGGGCAAGGGATAACTGTCTGAGAACTCGGTTGGAAAAGCGTCAGTTTCGGGTCTTTTACGCCAACGTGAAGCAGAACTGGTCCGTTGCGGGGCCGTGGAAAGCCCCTTGCACTCAAAACCGGGCTCGAACTTCGCGTTTGCAAACCGCGTCCTCTGGGTGCGAGTCTGAATCCGGGTTAAAATGGAAATTCCGGTGAAAATGGAAATTCCAGCTAACGCAATGGTAGCGACGCTGCGAAGGAGCGAGCGCGGCGTGGCGATCCTGGCGGTGATGCTGGGAATCGCGCTGATGACCCTGATCGTGGTGGATTTCGCGATGACGTCGGGGCTCGGATTCGTGTCGGCGGCGAATCAAGCCAACGAGCTGCGCGCCGGTTATCTGGCGCGGTCGGGAATCAATATCGGGCTGGGGCTGCTGGCGGCGGACGCACGATCTAAAGAGCAATCGCAGACTCCGGCCGAGACCCTGAACGACGTATGGGCGGTGCCGTTTCCGCCGATGCCGCTCGAGGGCGGCAATGTCTCGTTGTCGATCGTGGACGAAGCCCGCAAGATCAACCTCAATTCAATGGTCCAAAACGGCGCTCCCAACGTGCTTGCGATTGCGAAAGTGCAGCGGCTGTTCACGATCCTCGACGTGAATACCGACCTGATTCAAGGTATCATCGACTGGATTACGCCCAGTGGCGCCAACTCGACCGGCGGGGGCAGCGCAGACTTCTACCTGGGGCTGCGACCGCCGTATCAGCCGCGCTATGGCCCGATGCCGACGATTGGCGACCTGCAGATGGTAAAGGGGTTCAACGAGGCAATTTTCAATCGAGTCAGCCCGTTTCTGACCGTGATGCCCGTGCAGATAGTGAACTCCAACAACCCGTCGGCGCTGATAAGAGCCTACGCCGCTTCGCAAGTGAATGCCAACACCGCGTCGCCGCAAGTGCTGGCAGCGCTGGAGCCGGAATTGATGGAGGATCAGAAAATCGTGCAGGAAATTATCGAGGCCCGCGCCATTCGGCCATTCTCCCGAACTACCGACATCATGAACCTTCCGGATGTCGGCCCGGTAGGACAGCGCCTTTCGCAGGACGTAGTCATGCGCAGCCAATTTTTTACGATTACCGGGGCGGGAACTTATGCGGGCGCCCGCAAACTCATTACCGCAACGTTCCATCGCGAGACCAACGGCATTGGCACGCTCGCGGCGTGGCATGAAGACTAGGGTCCA
>DATCCF010000343.1:0-5513 GCA_036511435.1 Terriglobales bacterium
CATATAAGTAAAGAACAATAATGTTAATTACATGGGAACATATTGCCACTGATTATGGCTGATACTTGCGCGCTACAGGCTTGAAAATGAGGCAGTTGCCGGAAAATTTAGTCCTAATTCTTAGCGGAACTTCGGTTTAAGGCGCAAGCGATTTATCCATCAGCATGGGACCACCGTGCTCAGCAATCGATGCAAAAACCTGTCGTCCCTTGAAGCGATGGGCCTCGTAAGACCGCTGCACGCGTGTGACGAATCCCTGTTTGCGGAAAATGTGCTGAGAAACCTTGTTCGTCGCCTCAGTGACCGCTACCCGATAACCTCTGCGCATCCCGTGCTCTAGGCAAGCCGTAACGAGCTGCTGCGCTACACCTCTTCCCGAGACGCGATCGGATACCCCTACCAGGAACAAGTGGAGCGACTCGCCGGGGCGCACCGTCCGGCCGCTCCGGTACTCCGTATCCAACTGGCCCAGGATATCGAAGATCGGATCAAACCTCGCGCTCAGCTGATCTATCCCGTCAGGCAGCGCGACGCTGAATCCTCTGTCAGCAATGCGCCGACCAGCTCACCCGTGCCCGCCAGCCGCGCCACGATTGTCAATCCCTCTTCCGCCGCCTTCGGGCAAAGCAGCCGGACGAATGCCTCGAATTCAGAACTACTAAGAGCAACTGCTACGGCGGGTGGATCTTGACGACTGAAAACCTCCCCAAGAAGTCTAGCCATTGCTTCAGCGTCGGAGGGGACGTAGACGCCATACTCGATCTGCTTGGGTTCAAGGGAATCCGCCATGGGCGCCTCCTGTCATTCGCGATCGGGGACAACTCCACCTACTTTGATTCTACCGCCGGGTTGTTGGTACACCGGAAACTATTCCGAAACCGGCTTCGAGGACATCAGACCCAAGCCCGCAACACCACATCTCCCAGAAGAGGACTTCTGAATATCTAGTACGCCCCGTCGCTCACTTTGCGCTACGTTGAGCAGAAGCCACAGAGGTCTGGAGGCTTCGAGCAGTGCTCAGCATTGCAGAGCGCATCACGTATGCCTTTACGGCTATTGCGTAAGGCTCGGGTACAGTTTCTTCCAGAATCCGCAATGATGTTCGGCGCCGGCGTCGTATTCGCCTACCTTGCCAGGTTCGAAACGCATCACATGCGAGCTGGTCTGAAACACACTCCAGGCCGCAGAGCCCGGACTGATCGGTACGCCGGATCGGGCAAAGGTGGTCCAATACTGCATCATCTGGTCGGCCAGCCTCTGGGAGGCCGGAGCAAGATCGGGTCCGTCGAGCTTCGTCGTATTGGAGAAATGGGGAAAGAAGTATGGGAGTTCTGCGGAATGTACCGCTCCCATCTCAAATCCTGGGTCCGTGGTGACCGGAGGAGCGTTGGAGTCTGCAAATTCATACTGGTACACATCTGTGAACCGCGACGCGGTTTCGGCCATTTGCAAGTAGCCGCAATTAGTCAGTCCGACCGCCGGAGAGTAATCAGACATCACGCTGCCGAGCGTAGTAGCAGGTGAAGAGTAGAGATCGGCTGGGTATTGCGCCAGCACAGCTTCTGTATGGTCGCCATATACGGCGTTCAAGTAGATAGGATAGTTCTGGGTAGTAACAGTCTTTCCCGTCTGCACGTCATACGCGACGTAGAGCCGAAGCTCGTCGCGATTACCGCCGTCCAGGATCGGCACTGCCACAAACTTACCTTTGGGTATCGCTTCCGCACCCTGTAGCGGCTGCGATTTGTTGCCGACAACTGGCACGTAAGCCATGAGATCGCTTCCCGCGGCCGCACTGGCCGCCTCCAGCAGATCCTTTACTGGTTTCCCCTGCATACAGGAAAGAGCGCTCGCCTGATTGCCGCAACCTACCTTCGTGGCGACTTTTGCGCCAGTCGTATCGGCTTCCTCCACGCTGTGCATATTGAACATGCAGGCTGCGCTTTGGATGATCGCCTTCTGGAATAGACCTTTGGTAGCTTGTGGAGCCAGCAGGTGCATACAAACCGAACCTGCACCCGCAGACTCCCCTGCAATCGTTACATTCCCGGGATCGCCACCAAAAGCTGCGATGTTGCGCTGGACCCAGCGCAAGGCCTCGCGCTGGTCTTCAAGACCGTAGCTGCCATCGTAGTCACGATCAAATGCGGGATGCCCCATGAATCCGAAGGCTCCGAGGCGGTAATTGAGCGAAACCATCACCAGGTCGCCGCTCAGCGCCATATGGGCTAACGGGTAAAGCGAGCTGGAACCGCCGACGAAAGCGCCGCCGTGTATCCAGACGATTACCGGAAGCTTTGCCGCAGCCGGACTGCGGACCTCTGGAGTAGTCACATTGAGGAATAGGCAGTCTTCGTTATACGCCGCCTCGGTCAGGCCATAACGCGAGAGCTGCGGGCACTGGTTCCCGTATTGCCTGGCGTCCAGAATCCCCTTCCATGGCTTGACTGGTTGCGGAAGTTTCCACCTTAGCTCCCCAGTCGGCGGAGCCGCATAGGGTATTCCCTTGAACTCGCGAACACCATCGTGGACGGTGCCGCGTACCACGCCCATGGAAGTGATCACCTGAGTTTGGTCTGACGAAGATACCAGTGTGCGGACGGGTTCGCTCGCTAAGGCTGCTGCCGATGCCGATGTAATTGCTTCGGCTAGGCTAAAGCCGCAAAGCAACAGGAGCAAAGGCTTTGCAATGCATTTCAGAGAGCAACCCCTTGATACTCGCGCAATTGTTGCCGTGCTCTTCGACCGGATATTTGTTCCACGGCTCGCATGATCTATTTCTGCCTTCGGCATAGGTCGCCCTTCCGCCTCTCTCGGCACTTATGGGTCCGAATGGTATTGGATGAAGGTGGAGAGTTCTGTGATCTAGGTCACTCGGGACTGGTTAAAACTGGCGAGTAGCGCCGGCGGATGCGCACCGCGATCATCGGGCAGCCAGCCTCGGAACGATGAAGCAAGGGGATCTGCCAACGAATGGCGGTCGCTATGGACGTTTACCTATCTGGTCAAACGTCCCACAAGAGGACTTCTGGCCCGAGTCGATCGGAGTCCGTCCTGGCACACACATTCAGAGTTGCCCGTTACTCGGGCGGAACCGGCTGCGGAGACCTGCATTCGACGGGAAGATGCATGAGTGAGGTCGTTAAAGGCTGCCGCGGGAATTGTCGACTGGGGCGAGCTTGGGATATTTGACCTCTCTCAGCCAACCTGCGCAGATCAACCACACCACAACAATCAGCAAAGTGCAGAGCAGACTGCCTTCAGGACCGACAGTACCGCCGGACAGCCAAGCCGGGCCGGACGACCTCGAATTCAGAAGATGACCGGGCAGCGTATGGCCACTGTTGGCCACACCATAGAAGTATGTCTCGCCCCAGTCGAAGGCCATGTGAAGTCCGATCGGCATCCGGAGATTGTCGGTTCTACGCAGCAAGAGACAGGCCAGCAATCCAAAGGCGCCGGCGTTAAACAATCCGACCCAATCCTCTCCCGAGTTGCCGTGGTGAGAATAGCCGAAAAACGCTGCCGAGAGAATTGCGGCGGGCCAGAAACCGATGCCTGACGAGAGCGTGAATAGTCCGTATCCACGAGCTCGGAACTCTTCCCGCAGAGCGACAAGAATGAAGACGAACACGTAGACGATGGCCCACCTCCAGATGTCGGCACCATGCAGTGCGATGCTTCCAAAATAGAAGACTCCAACGACTCGCATGGCAACCAACAAACCAGTGATGGCCGCGAAGCCGAGCAGAGCACCCTGCCAGAACTGAACGCGGAACATCCGGCGCCAGGGCAAGCCGTAATCGGCAATGGTCCTGCCTTCGATGTTCCCCATAATCCAACTGGCAAGAAAAAAAATGAGGAAGTCGCTCACTTCGCGGACGAAAAACAAGGCGGTGTCGTCCGCACCGTGCAGCAGCCGGCGAACTATCAGGTTCCTGGCGTTGATCACGGCGATGACGATAGCTAGGAAGATGAACAGCCGCCAACCGGCGCGGAGTTCCGAGGGTCCGTAGAACACACGATGGAAGACAGATGGGCCAAGCGATGGCTCTACCTCGATCATGCAGTCGCAGGTCTCCTTGCAGGCTCATACGATGCCGATCTGACGTTTGTTCCGGACGGTTGTCAGCAAGGACCCGGGGGCCGAGAACCGTGACTGAAGACGCCGACCATTCCTGAAAATCAGCTCTAGAAATCTGGCTCATCGATCAGGTCGTCAGATTCGTAGGCCGTATTCAGCATCAGTTCGGCATCACCGAGCCGGAGCATAGCCCAGTGAAAGCGATCCGGGCCAAACTCTGGTGATGTGCTCACCACCTGAAAGCCACAGCACTTCTCGATAAAACCGGACTGATGTCGGCATGTCATAAACTTGCAAAAGTGGAGTTAACCCGCGCACATCGAGTGCCATTTGTCACCTCACATTCATGCATCTAGCGAAGGGCGATGCCGTTCGTCCCTGAAAACATCGCCCGACGCTTATTTCGGCTGAAACATCGCAATCGTGCTGCCGGTGGGATCAGTGATGATCGCAAACCGACCGACGTTCGGCACTTCCTGAGGTCCCATACAAACCTTGGCCCCTAACGATTCTGCCTTCTCCGTCGCAGCATCGATGTCTTCAACTCCAACATACGCAAGCCAGCCTTGATTTCCGCCCGGCATCGTCATCATGCCGCCTCCGGGTCCGGTCTCCGGCTTGAATGTGCTGTAGATACCAGCCGGGGCTCCCATGTCCATGTCTTGGAACTGCCAGCCGAACAGGGCTGTATAAAATTCTTTCGCCCGACAGATTGAAACCTTGGGGGATCGAGGGAGGGGAGCCGAGAGGAACCTGCGGCGGGCAATAGCCGACTGTAGGCAAAATTGTAACTGTCAAAGCAACTGAGAACTGCAAGATTCAACAGACTTCCACTATCGGCTTGTAACTGTTTCAATATCAATCACTTAGAATTAACAGATTTCAACAGCTTTCACCAAGCAATGGAATCTGGTTCGGGATTAGGTGAGTTACCTTTTTGGTATACATCTTATCTCCCGTGGATTCAGCAGGTTGCATTTTCTGGATTGTTGAACGCTGTTGATCCTTGAGGAATCGCCGGTTACAAATTTGACTACAGCACCATGCCAATCGGTCGAAAAGGGTTCGCGAAGTCATTGAAGACAGGCGCACATCGTAGGCGCGGCTTTCGGCCCGACCACCTAGTATTTCATTAGGTGATCTACTGGCAAACATTCTGACGCTCGGCTTGTCGAACTGGTTGTTTGGCTTCCGAGTCCCGTGGATCTAACCATGGGCGGGGCGACCAGAGCATGCAGGCCTTGTCGGTATCAGGCAAGGCCCGCGTCGTTAGGAGTACTCTTCTGTGATGGACAAGAAGGAGATCAACTCCACAAAACTGACCGTGCATTTTGTCATTTGGATGTGCGTAGGATGTTTGCTGCTGCTGGTTTTTTTAGCTCATTACGTGTGGAAGGTTTTTTGACACGGTAGAGGTCAGGAGTTCGAG
>DATCCF010000344.1:0-31121 GCA_036511435.1 Terriglobales bacterium
AATCATTCCAGAGCCTCCCTAAACTTGATCGTCGAACCCGGATTGTACATGCTCTTGAGCTTTCAGAAAGCAAGCTGTGCGAGAAAATTATGAGACCGGAAGCCAAGCCTTTTCAATGCGTTTGAGATTTTTGACCATACGGGGTACCGGCATATGGAGCTGATCGTCCTCGGCCTTCGTTACGCCCCCTCGACAGCCCGCATCGCGCGGGCTGTCGAAAGGGCCCACCATGGCGTGATTCGAATTGAACACGCTCCGCCTGTCTTAGTTCCCCGTGCAGAGATGCCCTATTGGCAGGAACACGGATGGAAACGCGATGGACGGCAATACCGCGGTACATATCAAACACGCTTCGGCTCATACGCAGGCGTAATTGAGGATCGTACCTTCGGTGACATCCGGTTCCTGATCCATCATCCACCCACCGAATTGAGAGATTCGGGTCATTGGCCTTGTTTTCAGAACAAAGGTGACGGGTGGTACGCCGTGCACATGCGCATCCCGCCTGCAGACGTCAGCTCGGGAATCATCGGAATCGAGCGCCTGATCACATCAGCCTTGGAAGTCAATAGGAGAGCCAATGACCAGTAACAAAATCCTCTCGACACGTCTCGTTTCGGAGCGTGATGTTCTGGTACGTCGCCAGCGCCGCCTTCTCGCGGCCTTCGACCGGGCGACCGAAAACCAGCGGATAAGCCGCATGAATCATCTGTTCCGTCAGCTGCAACGTGTCACCCGCTCAATTGAGACGCTAAACGCCATCGAAGGCGACCTAAACGCCGCTCAACCCGAGATGCGCCAGTATGTCGTGAGTTCCCTCTTCTTGCGGGACTGCCACCTGAAACTCACCAAAGACCGGAACGAGAACTTCTTCTTCATTACCGGCCCGGAGGTGGACGGCTACTGCGTTCTCGATCAAGTCGTGGAATTCGAGCACGATCGTCGAACCTTTGTGGCAGTCGAAGGCAGCCCCAAGTCCACTCATCGGGTGTTGATGAAACTCGAACAGTTCAAGCACCGGTTGCTGGGGCACTTTCACAGCCATCCGGGTAACGGGTTGGGGCTAACGTTGCCGTCGGGAACTGACCGTGCTTTTCAGGGACGCCTTGAGCAGGGTGGCTATCCAGCTGTTGCCGCAATTTTCAGTCGTGACGGATACGTCAGGTTTTTCCGCCTAGACAATAACGCAACTGTCAACGTCCACGGGGAAGGAGTCGAGGAAATTGAACCCAATATCTTCCGTATTACAGAACTCGATTAAGCTATCCGGCAATTCCGTTCCGGGAGCACTGGATCGTCACAGCGGAATCGCCGGATTCGACCAACAGAGCTACTCGCGGGCCAAGGTTGTCTGTATCGGCGCGGGTGGCCTGATCGGGAATGTCGCGCCCGTCTTAGTCCGGAAGGGAGTGGGAGCACTCGCGATTCTGGACCATGACGAAGTCGAGATCACCAATTTGAACAGGCAGCGCTTTTATCCGAGGGATATCGGCGAGAACAAAGCGATCGCGCTTGCTCGCAACCTGCTCCCGGAATGTACCTTCGCGACCCGCATCACCGGTTTTGCCAGCTCAATCCAGAAAGCAATCGGCACCGGTATTGATCTGCAGTGCAGCGTGGCAGTCTGCGGTGTTGATAACAACGCCGCGCGAATAGTCACTGCAAGATATTTTCGCTCAAAGGGAATTCCTGTCATCTTCATGGGAGTGAGCCTTAAGGCGGACCATGGCTATGTGTTCGTCCAGGACAAAGAAGGCCCCTGCTTCGGCTGCTTGTTCCCGGATGCTATCGATGACATTACGCAGCCCTGTCCGGGCACACCCGCTATGGCGGAAATCCTCCAGCTGGTGGGCTCATTCGGCAGCTATGCGATTGACAGCCTAATCTGCGATCGGCCTCGCGATTGGCAATACCGGGAAATCTGGCTAAATACGACGACCTGCGGCGGAGCCAGGAAGGTCACACTTCGCGGCAACTGTCCGTTACATACAACTAAGCACCAACTTCTGACCTAAAAGGAGCATTCGGATGTCCGGAAAAGCGAAGAACCGCAAGGACGTAATGCTCAGCAGAACAGCGCGCTTGGCGAAAGAAGCTAAAAGAGGCGTAATCAAGGAGTTCGGTGAGATATCCAAGGGAGTGCTCACTGAGCTCTTCAAGATAGCGACCCTGCAAAAGAAGTGACCAAAACGACAGCATTTGAAGTGCGAGCGGCTTGTTCCTGCGCCAAGCCGCGCAGCCGATGCGGCAAGGCATGGCTACCGCGCCGTAGTGCGCCAGAACATCGCGATAGAGGGGATTGAGAGCGGGATCGTAAATGTCGGGGACGAGCACGCCCTCGCGCAGATTGTCGAGCACGACGATGCGCGTGGCGCCGCCCAGCCGGCGAAAGGCTCGTTCGTGCAACTCGGCCCAGATTCGCGAACTGGAGCGGAAGGTCAGCAGACGAACCGACTTGCGGCTGCAGCCCAGCGTCATCACGAACAGCCGGGTGCGCCGGTGCTGAATATGCGCGGCGGTACGCTGACGAGAATCAGATATATCCTGACAACGTTGTAGATGTGACGCACCTTGCGGAGATAATGGCGAGGAAGAACGACTGCAAGGCGATCGTTTTCGTGGACGACTTTATTGGCACCGGAGGTACTTTGGAGGAGTGCGTAAGGAATCTGACACCGCAGGTTTGTGAGCTTTTGAAGACCACAGCATTCAGCTCGTATGTGATCGCGGTCACAGGTTTCGGTGTGGGACAAGGGCGAGTCGAAGCAGCGCTTGGAGCACAAGGCCTGAATACCGGTGTTCATGTTTGCGACCCAATTCCGGGATCACAAATGCTCTTCTGTGAGCAGTCTGTTGTCTTTCCGGACCTTTCGGACCGCCTGAAGGCGAAGGACATCGCCTTCGAGTACGGGAATAAGCTTTTACCGGACGCACCTTTGGGCTTCGGGGATTGCGAAGCGGTTGTTGTATTCGAGAATAAGATACCAAATAACTGTTTACCGATTCTCTGGAAGGAATCCAAAGACTGGCAGCCTCTCTTCCGTCGCACATAGATGTCAACTCTAACCGTTGGCATCCCCTATGGTCAAAAAACTCATCTTCGCTTCCAAGGAAGGGGAGTTTCCCCGACCGAAGGCTCATGCCGGTTCCCGCTCATAGTACTTGCGCAGACCACCCAGTCGTTCCTTGCAACGCACAATTCCGTTATCCCCGCTCACCCCTCGATTCGGCAATGGGAACAGGAGCCGGTTCTGCTTGCCCTGGTGATTGCGCTCCTCGTGGTAATGTGCCACATATTCTGCAGGGCTCGGCGCAGCGGCCTCTCCCCGAACAAGATGAGCTTCGACAGGCATTCCTGTTTCACCGATCGCACCCAGCGTTCCGCATAGGCGTTTAAATTCGGACTCCTCGCTGGTAGGGGTGTCCGGCGTCAACTATTCTTTCCCCTTGGTCGGTAGGCGCTTCAGGTCGAAGTTGGCCAACGTCTTCTCTCGCGGTAGCCCCGACTCGCGCAGCAACTTCGCGATGCGGTTCCGTCGCCGGGCCTCGCACTCACGTTCGGCCAACTCCAGCAGGTATTGCTCGTAGCTGAGGGTTTCTTTCTCCGCCCGTTGCGCGGGTTGCGGCCGGGCAACGTACATAGCGCGGAAGACTGGGCAGAACTGTTATTGCCGGAGATCCAGCGCCAACAAGAACTCGGTAAGGAAGTGGTGTTTCGCGCCGATGCCGCCTTTGCCAAACCGGAGATTTACGAGGTACTGGAGCAGCGGGGCGTGAAGTATGCCATTCGCATACCCGCCAACGATAGCCTGGAGCGCGACATCGCGGAGTTGCTGACGCGGCCCGTAGGAAGACCGAGCCACAAGCCGGGTGGTGTGGTACAAGAGCTTCCTCTACCAAGCCGCGAGCTGGAAGACGGCGCGGCGTGTGGTGGCGAAGGTGGAGTTCCACTGCGGGGAGTTGTTCCCCCGAGTCGGATTCATCGTGACCAACCTGGAGACTCCGAGCCGAGCGGTAGTGCGGTTCTATAACAAGCGGGGGACAGCCGAGCAGTGGATCAAAGAGGGAAAGCAGGCCGTCAAGATGACCCGCCTGTCTTGTCATCGTTTTCGCTCGAACCAGGTACGGCTGGCATTGAGCCTGCTGGCCTACAATCTGGGGAATTTGTGGCGGCGGCTGGCGTTACCAAAGCGAATCGAGAACTGGTCGCTCACGAGTTTACAGCAACGACTGGTGAAGACGGGCGGACGGCTGGTGAAACATGCCCGCTATTACTGGCTGTTGTTGGCAGAGAGCCATCTGACGAAACGGTTGTTTGCCAGTATGCTCCAGCGGATCGCCGGGCTGTCGCTTCCAGCGGGATAGCCGAGACTGCGGGGAGCCGGGAAATCGATCCAAAGCCAAAAGGGGACGGAGGGGTGTTTGACAAAACCGGATGGGAAGGCCGCGACCAGCAGTTGGGGGGCTCGCATGGGCATAGTCCGGACCCCGTTCCGAGCCCTGGCCCCGGCAAAGAAAATGATTATGCGCTGGAATCCCTCGATGGGTATATAGTGTGGTGCTGTTGAGAGCTAAAATGGAAATTCCGGATATATTGTAGGCCTCTTGGGAGCTAAACGGGCAAATCCGGGTAAGAGGACCTCTCATTCCCCCAGCGTCCGGTTCTCGGACCGCTTACCCGACAAGTGGATGTTTGTTGGGGTTGTATTCCTCGTGGTCGTGACCATAGCGGTGTACTACCAGGTAGTCGATCATCCATTCGTTAACTACGATGATCCCCTCTACGTCGTCGACAATGTCCATATCAAGTACGGGTTGGGTTGGGACACAGTGAAATGGGGATTCACCGCTTACGAGTTGGCGAATTGGTATCCCCTGACCTGGTTCTCTCACGCTCTGGATTGGCAGATCTTTGGTCTCAGTCCAGGTGGGCATCACGCCACCAGCGTTTTGATTCATGCGTTGAACGTTGTGTTGTTGTTCTGGGTGCTGTGGCAGGCGACCGGCTTTGCCGGCCGAAGTCTGATGGTGGCGGCGCTGTTTGCGCTGCATCCCATCAACGTCGAATCGGTGGTTTGGGTTTCCGAGCGCAAGACCGTTCTGAGCATGACGTTTTTCTTGCTTGCGCTGGGCACTTACCGGTGGTATGCACGCCAGCCGCGGGCGGGACGCTATTGCATTGTCGCCTTGCTGTTCGCCCTGGCGCTCATGGCAAAACCGCAGGTCATCACGTTTCCATGTGTTCTTCTGCTTTGGGACTATTGGCCATTGCAGCGAATGTTTGCCGGTGCTCGGAACCAGTCTGTGCCACAGGCTGGGGCCGGGAGTATCCCGCCAGCCGCTTTCTTGCGCCTGCTTTGGGAAAAACTTCCGCTACTCGCCCTGTCGGCCATAAGCGCGGCAATCACCGTGGCCGCGCAGCGTGCGGGCAAAGCTTTCACGTCGTATCCACTTGCCGTTCGGCTGGAGAACGCCATTGTTTCCTATGCCATCTACGTACGAGATGCTTTCTGGCCGTCGCCCCTTGCGCCTTTTTATCCGCACCCGGGAACCGTTCTAGCCACGTGGAAGGTATTAGCGGCGCTCATTTGTCTAGGTGCTGTAACAGCGCTAGCGATGGTGGGTCGACAGCGGTACCGCTATCTACCAGTTGGGTGGCTTTGGTTTCTCGGAACATTGGTGCCTATGATCGGTTTGGTGCAAGTGGGCATCCAGTCCAGGGCTGATCGCTACGCATACTTGTCCTTCATTGGCCTCTTCATCATGACTTGCTGGGGCGCAGCGGACTGGGCTGAGCAGCGCCACCTTTCTCCTGCATGGCTGGCCGCTCCCAGCCTGCTCGTTCTTCTGGCGCTTAGTGTCCTAACCCATCGCCAGATCGGATACTGGGGCGACAACGTTACCTTGTGGTCACACACGTTGCAGGTCACCAGCAACAACTACATTGCGGAAGACAACCTGGGTGGGGCACTGACGGAGCAGGGGCAATTCGACGAAGCCATGAAGCACTATTACGCGGCCCTGGCCATCAATCCGGCCGACACACAGGCGGTTCGTCACATGGCCATGAATGCTCAGCAGTCGCGGAACTTGCCCGAGGCGATAGAGCAGTACAAAAAGGTCATCAGTCTTACACCCGATCCTCGGCTCAAGGCTGAATGGTTCAGCAACATGGGTTATGCCTACGGTTCTCTGGGAAACTACGCGCAAGCCGGAGAAAGCTTCAGGCAGGCCACCAAGTTGAATCCCAAGCATGGCCGGGCTTGGATCGGTGTGGGAGTGGTTGCGCAAAGGACTGCTACGTTTGTTTAATAACGCACGGGCTAAAGCGCCCGGACGTTATAAACTAGAGGATTTTAGTGATGATCAAGACCCCACGCGATTTGTTTACGGAGGCGTTTCGTTCTGAACAAAATCAGGACTTTGACCATGCGATGTCTCTATATGATCAGATCCTTGCAATGGACCCGAGGATATCAGATGCAACGATCAATTCATATGCATGGACCAATAAAGGCAATATCTTAAATAAACGTGGCGACTATCCCGGCGCTCTCCGTTGCTACATGCGAGCACTTGAACTCCCCAACCCCGAACCGGAGCTGATTTTGAACAACAAGGGGTTAGCAGAGCTAGCCAGCGGCGACCATCACAGCGCCCTATCTTCTTTTCGTATGGCAGTCCAGCGTAACCCGAAATATGGCTGGGGGTGGCTTGGGCTGATTGAAGCGCTGATAGCGGCTCGACGGGGCGAAGAGGCAAGACAGGAATGCGGCAAGTTCATGCTCGCTTGCACCGCCGAAGACAAGGAACTCTACTTCAAGGCCAAGCGCCTCGTCGATCAGTTTCTTGCTACGGGCTCCACTTCTTTTTAACGAAGGCTAGTTTTGTGGTTGAGGTGCTTCATGGCTAAAACTTATCGTGACAAGAACTGGGAATTCGAATTGCAATTGCCGGATGGCTGGCGAGGTCCGGGTTTATGGCAGAGATGGCGGCGGAAGGGAAGTCCCGAATTCTTCGGGCCACGTGGCGAGTCGATCAAATTCGCCATCGGGCCGATCTCGCCCGCACCCGACTACCGGGCGCATGCCGAGGAACTGAAACGCATTGCCAGCCAACACGGACACAGGGTGATCCGTGCCGGCAGCATCGAGGTCGGGGGTGCGCAGCATGCCGCGGTTACGGTCGAGGTACCGGTCTCGCCCGGGCGGTCGCTGCGTCTCAAGCACTATGCGCTTATCTTCGACGGTATCGAGTATTTTGCGACCGCCTCGTTGTCCTCCACTGAACAAGTGATTGACCCGATCATACAGACCTTCCGCAGGCTCTAGTCACCGTCTGGGCGTACTGCCTGGCGGCTCACCCATTCAGCGCCAGAACTGCCACCAGGTCTTCGGTTGCGCCGGCGCCACGCCAGGGGTGTCCTCATGCAGACCCTCCGGCTGTGGGCCCACTAGTGCCATTCCCGCCTCTCTCATGCGCGCCAGCGCGAGACGGCTCCTCTCGAAGTGGCTTTGAGCGCTCGACTCGTTACCAGCCCTTCGCTCGATCGCCGCGATTTCCGCGAGCAGCCGTACCCAGTCGGTCTGGAGTGCGGCATCGATGGGGTTCCTTTCCACGATTGGCTCGATGATGCGCAGGGCGCATGCGTACGAAGCCAGCGCCTCTTCATGCCTCTCTCCCGCAGCGAGTGCCCTGCCAACGTTGGCGTGGCAGATCGCCAGGGTCGCTGCGTTTTCCACGCTACTTGGATCGCGATCTGCCAGGTAAACGGCGATCTCGAGAGCCCGGCGATGAAGCTCCAGAGCACCTGCGGCATCACCGAGAAGCTTGCGTACATCGGCGAGATGGCCATAGCTCACCAGGAGGTTGCGTTGCCAGTCCGCGCTGGTGGAATCCTGGGCCACCAATTTCCGAGCCAGCCGGAGGCATTCCTCATACGCACTCTGCGCCTCAGAAGCCCTGCCCTGCGCCAACTGGAGTGAGCCGATCCTCGAAAGGCAACCCCCTCGCTCGTGGATTCGATTTGGATTTTCCGGATCGTGTGACAGAAGGCCGTCGAACAACTGCAGAGCTGTGCGGTGCGCGCGCAGAGCCTTCTTGTATTCGCACCGCGCGTCATGTGCTTCGCCGAGACGCTCATAGCTCACAGCCAGTTGGCGCTGCACGCCGTGCGACATCGGGTTCCGGCGCGCCATGCTCTCCGCGATCCCGAGAGCGGCACGATAGGCGTACAACGCTTCGTTGGTATGGCCTTGAGCCAGACACGAATCTCCCAGGCTTCCTTGGACGACAAAAAGCACGGGTTCCAGTGCCAAGGGTCCCAGTCGCCCCAGATCAGGTAGAGCCTTTTGCACCGCCTGGATCAATGCAACCAAGATGGAGATGCTAAGGCCTCTGCCAACGAGAGCGGGCTGCAGGGAGGCAAGCAGCTTCTGACAGAGTCCGAGTCTTAAGGCGCGCGGTAACTCAACCGGCCCGAGCCAGGACGCGACAAACGCAAGCGCTGGCGTCGCAGTCTCATTGCTTCGATCAAGAATAAAACTCGCCAAGGCGTCCGTGGATCCCGCAAGTTCGCCCTCAGATAGCCCCCCAGCGTAATACTTGGCTGCCCGCAGCGGTTGATCACTGCGAAGAAGATGGAACATGATCTCACGCTGCCGCAGCGGATCCTCTCGCGGAAGGGCTTCAAAATGATCGGCCAGGACGCTGTGCATACGGCGTTCCTCGGCTATGTCGCCGAAGTATTTCTTGCGCACTGCCTCCCGCATCTGCAGATGGAAGAAATCCCATTCGACCAGCGCCCCACGCCGCGACAGGTGCGCTCGGAAGCCCCGGCGCAGCGCCGCAAGACGCAGAGGCTCCCAGGGATCGAGGGTCTCCCTCGGGAGCAGCATAGTCAGGTCCGATTCCCGCAGGCCGCTCCGTGTCGCTGCAATGAGTTTGGCGAAAGCACTCGCCCAGGCGACACCGTGGACCTTCTCGTTGCGTGCCAGTAGATGGCTATAGAGCGCCTCGACGGTCGGCGGGAGCTGTCGCGCAGTGTCCACGAGCAGCGCGTGCAATTTATCTTCTTCATTCCCCGCGTACGTCCGCGACGCGCGGGCGAAGTCGTCCGCGTCCAGAAGCAGCAGTTCCTCGATCGCCAGCGTGAGCCACAATGGATTCCCCGCCGCAAGCGTTCCGTCCGCAGTACACTTGGAGAGCAGTGCCGCCGTGACCTCCGGGTGGATGGTCTTGTGATAACGCTGACCCAACGAGAAGGCAATGGTCTCCGCCTCGGGCGCCGAAAGCGCCGGGAGCATCAATTCCTCCACGCCCACACGTCCCGCAAGCGCCTTTGACTCGACTCCGGGGATGGTAGTGGCGATCAGGCGCGCGTTCTCCGGCCAGAGCTTCGGAAGCCAAGTTAGGTACATCGCTGAGGGAGTGCGTTCAAATTGGTTCAAGGCATCGATCAGGACGACCACGCGGCGCGCGCCCGCAGCGCGCGCAAGCAGTTGCGCAAACATCCGTTCCAGATCATCATGCGCGGTCAGAGCTTCCGCGGGATCCGTAATCCCCAGAGACGATGCCAGCTCAAAGATGAAGCGCCGCAGCAAGTCCTCCACTTGGGTCGAGCGCGGGCTGATGCCGGCGGCGTGCATTAACACGAGCGCGTCGGGCTCCAAGTCATGGACAAGCCGCGCAAGGAGCGCACTCTTTCCCGCTCCGGGAGCGCCCGTCACACACTTGCCCCACAACGCCGTCGGGGAGGCCGGCGATAGCGCGCGCTCCTTCAGACTGGATAACACGGCCTCGCGAGCCATGAAGTCGCGGCACGCCAGTTCCACAAACTCGCCGAGCGCTCGCCGCTCGATCTCCTGCCATCCCACCGGCGCTGCGCCCAAATATGCACGCGTCTCCTTGTCCAGGTCGGACCACAAGTCTTCCAGAACCTGAGTCCCCCAGGCCTCGAGACCCGTAACGCACTTGTGCTCGGCATCCCACTTCGCGGTGTAGGGGCGCACGCGCTCAGGCATCCCCCAGCGGCGCATCGTGCTCGTGACTTCCTCTTTCAGCGCAAGCAGCTTGTCATGGCGAGCGCGCACGTCGGCTTCCGGCGAGTAGGCATCGTTCAGTTCCGCCGCTGTCCTTAGGTCCATCTCGGCGTAAGGCAACTTCTCGCGAAAATAGAACCAGCTGCGCCGGCGCTGGTCCTCGCTCGCGAGAACGCCGAATGCGATCTCGAGCGCCGTGACGCTCTTACCTGCCAGATCCCCCTCATATTTCACCTCCGTTGCTGCGTCTCGCATACGACTCTCAGGTGGTACCCAACCGTAACGGTCGCCCAAAAGTGCGATCAGAAAAGGCCGGCTGCGCTCGATCTCCCCCAGGCAGACTGTCAGCACCAGCAACTCCTTCGACTCCTGGTCTGCGGCAGTGACTGTCTCCACACCCCAACGCAAATCGATCGGCTCCAGGTGGTGGAAGCGCTCCCTGAGCCGCTCTTCTAGCTCGGGAAACACAAACCGCGCTAGATGGTCGCGCTCCGCCTGCATGTCCCGAAACGTCGACGACACGAATACCGGCCGAGCGTGCCAGATTACCTGCATTACCATGAGTTTTCTCCTGTGTATTCCGAATGCTTATAGCCGATTGAGGATATGCCAAGCCCGTGCCAGTGGACGATCCGCTCGTGCAAAGCGGCGTTCTCATCCGTGAAGCCTTTACGCGCAGCCGCGTACGCCGGGTAGCGAAAGTAGTAGAAGGCGTGCTTGGCCATCTTCGGGTTCCGCAGCACACCGTGTAGAATTTCCAGCGCCGTTACGGACTGATGCAGATGCTCCCTGAGCCAGGGCTGCGTCTCAAAGAGCGATTCCGGAATCTCCTCAGGCACCCAGCCGTAGCGCTCGCCCAGCAGGCCGATGAAGTAAGGCCGGCAGTGCTCGATCTCCTGCAGGCACAGGGGCAAAACCTTGCCTTCGGCCTTGGCCTCGTCCGGCACGCCCCAGCGCAGGTCCACCTCGACCCAGGTGACGCCGCGGCTCTCGCACAAGCGGCGCAGTTGCGGAAAGATCTGCTTAACCAGTTCCTCGCGCTCCTCCTGCATATCACGGAAGGTCGAGGAGATGAAGGCGCGTATCTCGCGGCGGCCGGCAACGGGCCGCTGTGCTTTGGATACATCCGGCATAAAAACTCACTTTCGCGGGTTCCAGCCAGTCATAACTTCCGCCCGCAGTCAAATCGAGAACACCAAAGCCCTGGAAAGGAAATCCCGGTCAGTTTAGCAGCCGGGGCGAGACGGCGGGACTGGGGAATCGGCGGTCAGGCGGGAATGATTACCAGAGCCAAGATCGATGGGATCATCAGCTATGATCGGGAGCGGTGAGGCATCCATGGAAGAACTAACGCTGGATCATCTGGTGTTGCGCTATTGCCGGCAAGTCATCCTGCAGGCGATGGACTATGTGCGCGGCCGGATGCGCGAGGAGAACCTGCCCGCCCTCAAACGGCAGGTCAAGAATCCGCACATCGAGAAGTCCGAGTTGAACCTCACCAAGGCCATCGACCAGGAGGCCGAAGACCTGATCGTCGCGGCGCTGCGGCATAAGTTCGCCAAGCTGCCCGGTGTGAAGGCTTACACGGTGTTTTCAGAGGAGCTGGGCATCCAGACCTTTCCCGAAGGCGCCAGCGAGGACGACGCCGACCTGGTCGTCTTCATCGACCCCATCGATGGCACGGAGTTTGTCGAGGCGCTGCAAGGAGGCTGGTCGCTGATCGCCGTCTATGACCGGCGCGTGAACGATGTGATCGCCGCCGTGGCAGGCGACATCTTTCTCGACCGCATCTATTGGGCCTCGGCGAGCGGCTACGCGGAGTGCCTGGACTTTATCACGCACTCCTGGTTCCGACTCGATGGCGGCGCGCAGCCCAAGTCGAGCCTGGCGGGTGCGCGGGTAAATGTGCTCACCACCAAGGTGGACCGCTACCGCGCGCTCAGCGAGCAGACGGCGCTGATGGACGCCATCCGCGAACACGACGGCCGTGTCAATCTCTCCTGGGGATCGAACACCATCATCCAGGTGGCGGCGGGCTATGCGGATGTGGCGATTGAGTTCGCCAAGGGCTTCGCGACTTACGACATTCTGCCCGGCCTCTACATCGGCCTCAAGACCGGCCTGACGATTCTCGACCTCGATGGCAATCCCATCACGTCCCAACTCGACTTGACCGAAATCTTCGCCGCCTTCCGCAAGGATTCCACCCATCCCAAGCGCACTCCGTTTGTAGCGGCCAAAGACCCGGCGCTAGCGGAACACGTCATCCGGTTGCTGAAGAGGGTGCGACCTGGTGGTTAATTGGCTCGATGCGCGCTTTGAATTCAATGTTGTCTCCGGCCAAGGCCCAGTAGCTTGAACAACCTTCCTCGCGTGTTATTTGGTTCTGTGGGCGCGATTTGTGGATCTGGCTCCAATCCAGCCACGAACGGGTAGAATCGCAGCTCATGAACACAATGCGGGCAGTTCGAAAGTAGAGATGGATCCTCATACGCGGTATCGGGGACCGCGAGGGCGGGCGGCAATCCGGGAACGGACGATGCAGCTTGTCGAACGATCCGGAGACAGCGCGCCGGCCATCGGCCGACAGTGCTACGTCTTCGACCCCGCTTGTATGGCCCTCTAGGACACGGGACGGCTGGTTGCCCTCCAGATCCCAGACCCGCACGGTCTTGTCGTCCGAGCCGGAGACTGCGCGCTTACCATCGCCCGATAAGGCCACGGCATTTACCCAACCCGTGTGGCCTTCCAGAATCCGGGGCGGTTGATTGCCCTCTAAATCCCAGACCCGCAGGGTCTTGTCGTACGAGCCGGAAACGACGCGCCTGCCATCGCCCGATAACGCCACGGCTTTAACTGGCCCAGTATGACCTATTAGTACCCGGCGCAGCTGGCTGCCCTCCAGATTCCAGACCCTTAGGGTCTTGTCGTTTGATCCAGAGACAGCGCACTTGCCATCGCTCGAAAGCGCGACCGCAGTGACCGGATGGGTGTGGCCTTCCAGAACGCGAATCCGATCCGCGGATATCGGACTGGTCAATCGCTGCATAGAGTTCCCCCGACCGCTACTGGCCAAGTTCGTGAAAGATTGAAAGAGCAAAGAGAACAGCCGGAACAACCCCTCATAGATAGGTGTGGTAGAGTCGTTACCGAAATCCAAGACGCGTACAGCATGGTCCTCCGAGCCGTAGATGACGCGTTTGGCGTCTGCCGACAACGCCACGGCCCAGACACAGCGCTTTTGGTCTTCCAAGAGCCGGGATGGCTGGTTGCCCTCCAGATCCCAGACCCGCAGGGTACCGTCCTGAGACCCGGAAACGGCGCGTCGGCGATTGGCCGACAGCGCAACGCCTGTGACTTCCCTTGCGTGCCCATCCATGAGACAGAGCGGCTGGTTGTTCCTGAGATCCCAGATCCGCAGGGTACCGTCTAACGAGCCGGAGACACCACGCTGGCCATCGCTCGACAGCGCTACATCAAGAACCCAAAGCGTGTGGCCTATTAGGACACCGGGGGGCTCGTCGCCCTCCAGATCCCAGACCCGCACGGTTTTGTCGAGAGATCCCGAAATGGCGCGCTTGCCGTTCGCTGACAGCGCCACAGCACAGACCGCCCGCCTGTGGCCTTCCAAGATTCGTGGTGGCTTGTTGCCATCGAGATCCCAGACCCGCACGGTGTTGTCGTTCGAGCCCGAAACGGCGCGCTTGCCATCGGCCGACAGCGCCACAGCATTGACCGTGGTCTCGTGGCCTTCAAGGATACGGGGAGGCTGGTTGCCCTCCAGATCCCAGACGCGCAGAGTGTTGTCTCAGGAGCCGGGTACTGCGCGGCTGCCATCCCCCGAGAGCTGGCTGGCGGGGGTCGCCCAACCGGAAATCATGGTAGCTCTGGCGGTAGCCAAAATCGTGTGAGGATGTACTGAGAGACAATAGGCGGCGTGACCATTGTGCCTCTATCCCCAGAACGACCGAACGGATCCGGCGAGATTGGGAGCAGTGATTAGAACCAGCTGAACTTTCGTGCTGCCTGCTTTTTGCGGTCACTTGCGTCTCTCGCAAGTAACTCAACTGATAACGTTCTTTTATCATTCATAAAATCCCACGCTGAAAAGCCGCCGTCAATCCCCCGGCAGGAAGAACTTGCCCGTAACTCATTTCCCTCTCACTGGCCATTTCCCGGCGTGTCGTCGGACACATGCCATGGCTCACGATCCTGAATATCGTCCTGACCTCACACCCTTGGCTACTTCCGGCACTGACACCTCAACAGCCTGATGCCAGGCAAGAGTTGGACGAGATTGATTTTGGAGTCAGCTCTGCAATGAGGTGACCTTTTAGACACAAGGAGCAAATCGACACCAATGGAATTACCCAGAGAATTGATTGGAGAGAGGATTTGAACCTCCGACCCCCCTGGTCCCGTGGTTGACTTGCCGATTCACTGCAAATTAGTTCAAATCTGCTGCAACGCAATTCAAACATTACTGCAATTGAATTTAAACAATTACAACAGCCCGCACCGGGCCAGCACTCGGCCAGCGTGTAGAATCGCAGTCTAATACCGCCGCCGGCCGCACAAAGCTCCAGCGATCAGGCGCCCAGCTTGTGGCTGCGGCTAGCTCCGAATCTGGTCATCTGTTCGAAAAGTGGGGTCCGTTTATCTCGACATAATCGGGTAAGTCTGGGGAGCAAAGTGGGGAGCAAATGAGCCCGAATGAGGCCGAGTCACCCCATTTGAGAGCACTTGCTCCCATATGTAAGTTGTTGGGAAGATTGGGGCGGTAAGACCGCGGAAGGCTTAGCAAACCGCCGCCTTCAGTGGTCGCGCGGCCTTGATCCGTAGAGATTTGATGCCCTCCCCCTGGCAAAGGGGACCGAACTAGCGGACATTCGGCGGACAGGGGCGGCGAAATGCGCTCCTGGTGCGGATCTCCAGCGGCGCATTGGGTCAACTACCAACTGCGCCCCGTGTGGTGGCATTCAGCGCCCGCGCCTTGAGCTAGAGCCCTCACGAATTCGCATCCTCCCCTTTCGTGCGGTGCGCGTCGGCGGCCCTTCTGGCGCGATTGCGGGGCCGTTCTGGCGGACACTGCCCTAAATCGGCGTCCGTTTCCCCGGATGCGCGGAGCAGGGAGAGGCAACGCAATTCTCAGCCTAACAAAAGGCTCGCCAGTGAGCTACGGACAGCCCAGGAAGGAATGCGGATCTCGCGCAGCAGGAAGCCGATCTGCGTAGCGCAATCGCGGGAAAACCAATTCGCGACCGCGAAACGTTGTTCGCCGCCGACCCCGCCGGCAAAGGCGAAGACATCAGGCTCGCCGCCGACCAGAACGATCTCCTGAGAGGAGGGTTTGACAGATGTTCAACTGGTGTCTATCACAACACATATCCCACTTCTTGCTGATTGACACTGAATCCGCAGCCACTCTGCAGGCCTTGGTGGAAAACGCGGGGGAGCTCTGTCGGCGGTTTTGCGAAATCACCTACGAACCTCGCATCCCTCAGTATAAGTACACCTTGAATCTTGTTTTTCCCAAGTCCCGCAGCGATCTCGCAGCACCAGCCGCAGCGTTGGCCTCCACGGTGAAGAAATGGGGCGGGGACTACCACGTTCACGACGTACCCGATTCCGAAATGTTCCTCGTTAAGGGAAAAGCGGGCCTTTTGGCATGCTCAATGTCATTCATTGCCGGCGCCATTCTCGTGAACGACGCCCCCATATCTCCGGCGAATGCGGAATTGGTGCTTCCTCTTGTCAATCGCCGCCCACCAGGAATTCACCCCATCGGTGACGACCGTCACGCTGCGATCATTGGGAGCCAGGGCTTAATAGGTCCCGCCCTTCTCAGATCGCCCGAAAACCACACGCTCGGCGACCTCCTCAGTGCGCTCGGGGCAAATAGCAGAGGTAGCAGCTCGGCACCGGCGCCCGACCGCAAATGGTGGCAGTTCTGGCGTTAGCCACGGGAGTGGAGAGGACGCACTGAGAAGCCCTCGGCGGCGCCTAGGCCATTACCGAAGTGAATTCCTGCCATCCCGGCACCTCACCAATCCATCGCACCGACGCGAATGATTTGTAGTGCTTGCTAAACAGGTCCCTGTCCTTGGGTAAACACTCCGGATAAAAGTCAGTCAAATACATCATAGGCTTCTTCAGAATACACCCCAGCTCGTGGGCTTCCTCGCGTGCCGAGAGAGCCGGGGGACGCCTTTCGCCTTTCTGCATGAGCAGCCGAATTGCCAGGGCGCACATGTCGTCGAGCAGGTCGACGTATTCCTCATAATCCAGGTTGTAGCCCGGCTTCTGCGCGTTGCTGAGAATCACATCCAGTACAGCCAAACCGCCGGCATATCGCCCCTTATCCATTTGCGCGCTCGCCCGGCTGTAAAAAGTGCCCAATATGGCACGGTGCGCTGAAAACCATCGACCATATTTGCTTTGCAGCCCCTTGAACTCCTGATACCGGCGCTGGGTTACCTCGGTCGGGAACTCATCCTTCAGCTTGGCAAAGTAGTACAGCCCTTCCTCGTACGAAGTCGAGGCAGACGTCATGTAGTCCACGCTCTCCTCATAGAAGTTCGATCGAAACAATGGGTAGAGAACCAGCGAGATGTCCTTGAACTCCTCATCGTGTTTCAGGCTCTCCAGGGCTGACTGCCGCGCCTCGATTCCCTGCCCGATATGGTTGTACTCCAGAATCATCTCGTGGTGCTTTCCGACACAATATAGAGCCGGAACGTCCCGAACCACCTCGGTCGCCTGCTGGCGCAGCCGGAGAGCCGAGGCCAGCGAGGCCTTGTCTTTTAGTTGCACGCTGGTGCGGAACATCTCGTCGAATTGCTGATATTCCATGGTCCCTAACACGGGTGCGCCCGAGGCCTCCACGGTCCCTAACACGGGTGCGCCCGAGGCCTCCACGCGGTCCAGGGGCACGTTTTCCCGACTGATCCTCGCCCTCTGATCGAGGTCAGCGATGAGGAGATCCTCGAAGGATTGAAAACGATCGGAGCGGGGCAGCCTTCGTGCTGCCAGCGATCTGACAACCAGAAGAACGACTACCACAAACCAGACACTCAGGCACACAATCGCGACCGTAATCCTTCTGGCGTCGGCAGTGTACAATGCAAACGCTTGCATGTTCATAGCCTTATTCCTCCTCGATCGCAAAACGGTACAGATGTTGATTATCTTCCACCATATAGCCGCATTTCTCCATCGCCGAGCTTAAGAACGTTATCGTTCGAAAGCTTGCGAGCTCCGCCGTTCCTCTCGCGGATGCCATTGGCTGAAACCGCAGCCGGTTATTGGTATCTATATAGAAGCATCCATCTCCTTGGGCGCAAAACGGGAGCGAAGCGTCACGATCTCTCGCAACCGCGACGCGCGTGAGATTATGTCGCTTTGGTTCATCGAGTTGCCATCGCTCCAGCGTCCCCTCGCGCCAAAGATACAGACTGTTGCTGGCACCATGATACGATAAGCTCACAATGCTAGGCTGCGTCGAATCGATATGCTGGAAGTCGATCAGCTCAGCCTTCGCTGAGCCACGGGAGCGGAACAAGCGGTAAAGTGATACGTTGGTTTCAATGTAGGTGTTGCTGTATCCCATCTGGCACAAGACATTCTGAGTTATAACACAGACATACGCGCCACAAATCTCCATCAGATACTGGCCGGTATCGCTCCGCGGGAATTGGACGGAAAAGGGTTTTACGTCTTCCGTGGTAAGACAATGGAGCAGTCCGGAACGACAGAGCACGAGAAACGCGTTCAACGTTCGGCAGTAGCTGATCTCCTCGATGTCGGAGTCGGTCGAATGGCAGGTGGATCGTTCGCCGTCTTCCACGGCGACACTACGCGGCGTTTTGGTATACGCCACGGTGCCGCGCTCGCTCCAGGCCGCTCTGAACTTGCTAAACTCGAACTCATATTGGTGGCCGACGATTGCCTGTTGAAGCGGGCGAGGCGCTCCGCCCCCGATGGAAAGCATGTAGCCACGGACGCGGCTGTAGGTCAAAAGGCTGTAGCGGTCATCTTGAGCGTCGATGCGCATGATATCGTGCCGGGCCACGCCGCCGAGCGACAGGGTCACGCATCTCCTCTGGGAGATGTATAACGCGCCGCAGCCGGTCGGGTATACGGCGGAAGGATAGTCGTCGTATAGGTCCTGCGAGCAGCGGCCATGTTCAACGATTTGAAGGTCGGAATCCAGGGACAATATATTGCCATGGCGGTCCGTCATTAAGAGGACATCGCGATGGGTTGGGCTGATCGAGAGGATCGGAAGGCGGCAGGGAAGGACTTTCTCGAGTTCGAGGCTGGGCCATCGGTAGATCAGAAGTCTGCTTTCTTCCGTCGAGACCGCCAATCGGGTTCCCAACCGGCAAACCGCGAGTGCTCGATACGCAAGGTCAACGCGCGCAGTTGATTCTGGGAAGGCCAGGAAGTGCCCGCTGCCGTCTCGCCACGCAAGGCACCGGAGGTCGTCGCTGCCGAAATAGCTCATCAGAGTCCTGCCATCGGAGGGCATGTCAGTAGATGAGACTTGGCCTGCCCCGTCGATGTGGAGACCTATAATCCGGTGATCGGGCGACTGATAGATGATGTCATCCAGGCATGAACACGCGGAAATTGCTCCAAATCTGCCGACCAAGCACAGACCCCGGTGAACAGAGTTGGTGAAAACGATGTCTCCCGACGGGCTGAAGTACGTTCTTAGAACTTCGATTTCAGCGTTGTCGTAAACCAGTGCGAGCAAGCTGCCCCACCGGTCACAGAGCAGCCTTTTGATGGCGAAAGGAAAGTTCTGTGGCAAGGAGATTTCTCCGCAGGGCCTCAGGTCTTCGGTCCTGAGCAACGCGATTCTGTTCGCGGCGTTGTGAAGGAAGGCCAGGTGTGCGTTTGCCGCCACGCAACTGGCCCCAACCCGCATTTCGACGCTGATCACCGGCGAGACGGCAATTGCCTGATCGGCCACTTCAGTGTTCATACGGACGGGATCGACGCGTATCCATGGACGCGCCGCCAATCGTTCCGCCTGCTGGCGATAAGACGGCGAGGCGAGTTCCTTGTACATGAGTTGAGGCGCCTGTTTCGGATTCGTGACCAAAAGCCATGCTGTATTACTGACGAACAGCCGCACTTCGCCATCGATATAGGGAGCAGGCACGGCTTGCATTTCGTCTTTCAGCTCGAACGCGTTACGGCACTTCACATAGCTGCAAAGATACGACAGGCTCGCATACAGGGCCTTCAATTTTCTGCGGTGCTTGCACATCCGGTAATGGTAGGCCACCTCCGCGATGGATCGTTTGACTGGCAGATAGCTGCCTTCGGGGCCCTCGCATGCTTGTTCCAACAGATGCGCGAGATGTAGGTGCTGGTGTCGCTTCATCGGACCGTCAAGGTAACGCTCAGTGGCTGCTTGTTGCATCTGCAGGTGGTAGAAGGCAGTGACCAGTACTTCGTCCGCGATGCGCTCGGTCAGGTACGGCTCCAGGTCGAGAAGGAGCCGCGACCAGACAACCACCGGCAGCCGCTGCTGGGGCGGGTCGTAATGCTTGTGGGAGATGAAGTCCTTCCAGACGTGCCGATCCGCCGAGAGCACGTCGAGAATCTCGTCCTCGGTCAACCCATAGCGGGCCGCGGCCAAATAGCCAAGGCTGTGGCTGACCAACACCGGGCCGTGGTTCGCCTGTAGCGACAGGCGTTTGAATAAAGTGTCGATCACACCTTCCACACTCTCGCCGAGCAGGCATTGTTCCGGCGGCAGGTGCGATGCCCAGCCCCGCGCCTCTTCGAAGGCCAGCTTCAAGTAGAGCGCCTGCCGACAGCGGCTGAACGCCGCCAGAAGCCGCTCCCGCTGCGCCGGCTGGAGCCGGCGGCGAGATGCCTCCAGCCAATAATCGAGGGCCGCCGCCGCGGCCTCCTGCGGCAGATCCGCAAGGGGGAGAGGCTTGCACTCGTTCAACACCGGGACAAGCTCGATAGTGGAGACCACGATGCGGCAGTGCGGCGGCAGCGTCCCACTCAGCCATGCGAACGAGCGCGCTGGATCGTCCTTCCCCAGTTGGTCCAGAGCATCGACGAAAACCACCAGCGGGCGCTCCGATGTGGCCAGCCCAAGGCGCTCCCGGAACACGCGCGTCATGCCGTTGAAGTCCGCAGGCTGTTCTCCGGCGGCCCCGTATGCCTCTCCGATCTGCGCCGAGAGGCTGGGGAGCAACGTCAAGCCGCTCGACGAATCGGGCGACGCACCGATGAAGCGGCGGATCACCACGGCCGATGGGAGGGTCGCCCCTGCCCGCTCCGAGGCCTGGGCCATCACTGCCGATTTCCCGGAACCGGACACGCCATATAGCACGAGTGGCCGGTCTCCGCCCGCGCAGACGTATTCGGTGATTTCCTTGAGAACCTCTTCGCGGCCAAACACCAGCGCTCGTTCGCGCGCAAAGTCGTCGTGCGCTTTAGTCTCCAGCGCCTGTGCCGGACGGGACTCGAACCCGGCGGCTTCGCTTTCGATCACCGCGCGCAGGGTTTGCTCGACGTCCTGGCAGAGCCCTTCAAGATCATCGGGGGCGTAGGAGCGGAGGTTTCCGGCCGGAAGCTGAGCACGCAGGAACTCTTTCAGGCGGACGAGAGCGGGATCGCCCTCATTGCCCGGGACGTCGCGGCAGAACGCAAACACATGTCGGCGGTCCTCGGGTGTCGCGCTGAGCCCCTTGAGGATCTCCTGGTGGGTGGCGGATGCCCAATACTTCACCAGCGCCTGATCAGACAAGCCCGCCGCCCGCGCCGCATCCAGCAGAATCCGGTGCAGACGTGCTTCGATCTCCTCCCATCGTGTGCGATCCACCCACTCACCCGTCCGTGGCTTCAGCAGGTATTCAGGCGGCACCGCGTTGTCGTCCCGCTGGTACCACGACTCCACGAGTCCATGGTCCTCCGGATCGGCAATGCGGTCTCGAACGTCCTCGAACTCGGACACTTCGATCCGGGCCGGCAAGGGCCGCCAGCCGTAGCGCTGGCCGAGCAGAACAATGAAGTTGGGCTTGATCCCGGTGCGCTGGCAACGCTCGATCTCGCGCAGGCAGATCTCCATCGTCTTCTGGTCGAGCGCCGCCTCGTCGCGCACGCCCCAGCGCAGATCGATGGCCTGGAAACGCGCGCCGTGCTCTTCGCAAAGCTTGCGAAGACTGGGGAACACCTCGTGGTGGGGCGCGCCGGGTTCCGCCTTGCGCTGGAGAGCGTTGCGTTCCTCCTTCAAGTCCTCGAAGGTCGAACTGACGAATACGCGGAAAGTGCGGGTTAGGATTGGCATCTGGCAGCTCGCCGAAGCAATGATATCTGGTTTCGGATCTGGAGCGGTTTGGCTTACAACTACATGAACCAGGACGATTGGTTCATGCCTCCTGGCGAGGCGGGACCCAAGGCAAAGTATGCGGCCGAGAAGGCCTTGGCGATTGTGCTCTAACTTGCCACATTTGAGATCTCAATCGTTTCGCCTAACATTCGAGGCCTAGAAAAACAGGCGTACAATTGCGACCGTATTTAGAATTAAGATGGAAATCTGGCCCAAGTGATAAAGAATCTGCTGTATGTGATTGGCATTTTTGTTGCGGTGGCTTGGTACTGGGATTCCAAGTACGCCTTATTGTCCGGTCAAAATCCGGCAGGGGCAAGGGGCAAGTGGACTACTGGCCTTCTGCCCTTTTTGTTATTGGTATTTGTTTCAAGGCGGTTTTATTGCAGCTTGCGAGAAGGTGGAGTAGTCGCACCGTACAAGATTATATTTGGTATTATCTACGGCTCCCTCGCTCTCTGTTTCATCCCTGCTGCGTTCAACCCGTCAGCTTTTCATCGGACGGGGGCGCTCGAGTGCCTTCTGCTGTGCGGTATTGTAGCGACGATTCTTCTGGCGCTGGCCTACAGAGCCCAGCATCGAAGTCATTTCTAATCGCAGAATGAGCCTGAACGAAGCCTAAGGGGATGACTGAGGACAGTCCTTCCTTAGATTTTCTTGGAGGAGTTCTAGCAGTCGTTGGGGGCGAGGGAATGTGGGAATCGCGAAGCGATTTCCAAGGTGGGTGCGAAAGTCGTAGGGCTTTGCAACGACCGTCATTTCCGCCGCCCGCACGAGGCGCAACTGCTGCAAGAGGCTGCGTTTGGCTTGCTGCAAGCGCTAGGCGGCTTCGGTATCGCTGACCGCCGCGGCGATGTGTTGTAGAACGGAGACCGTGATTCCCTCGCGCAGGAGGTGGTGGACGGATCCGACAGTTCCACTCGGGTGGGTGACTACTGATCGCGCAAGGTTTCGATCGTCATCCCGAACCCGGTCACAAAACAGAATGGCCGAGTTTGTGTTCACCTTCGGCTTCCACGGGACGTTTGCCGAATACTGCCGGTACGCGCACGTGATGGATGCGTTCGCGCTATCACTGAACTGGAGCTGACACAATGACCACGATTCAAGTCTGCGGTGATCCGACGGTGGACTGGATGACCGTTCGGAAAGAGAGCGAGCCGGAACTCGGGCCGTTTTTCTGGATGCCCGACCAACCGGCGCCCAAGGTCGGTCTCAGTGTGCAACCCGGAGGCTCCGCGCTGATTACTCAGCTTCTTCAGGCGCTCATCCCCTCGACTGTGAGCACGGTCCAGGGCATTACGCTTGACGCGGCACTACTGGAGAAGCCGGACGCGCCCATCACTCGGGCGTGGACTTCCTGGCAGCAACAAGGCAATGGCAATGCCCGGTCGGCATTTCGTCTGGCGGAGTGGAGCAGCTACGAGCCCGGCGCTTGGGATTACGCAGGCAACAAGGCCAGCGGAGTTCCAGCCCTGCTAGTGATTGAGGACAGCGGCTTGGGATTTCGTGAATGTCCGGCTGGATGGCCGGAAATTCTCGGTGATGATTGCCACGGTACTCCAAGTCACATCATCGTCAAGCTGGCTCTGTACGGCGGCGGCAAACGCTCTCCGGTTCTTGAGCAGATCATAAAGCGCGGGCTGGCCAAGCGCACGACGATCTTGACCGCCATTGGTGACATCCGGGCTTGCGCGGTGTGTGTTTCCGAGTCGCTTTCCTGGGAGCGCCTCCTGGAACACGTGGTCGCAGCGGTTCGCGCCTGTACGTGTCGATTCGTTGATCCTGTGACCTCGCAACTCGCGTTTGAACAAGTGATTGTCACAGTTGGAGCCGCGGGAGCGGTGATAGTGAACGATAAAACTGCCACGCTGGTGTTTGATCGTTCGGGGCAGGAGGGGGATTTCGAGCGCCACTACAAAGGCTCGATGATGGGATACAACACGTGTGTGGTTGGCGGGCTGGCGGCTGCATGGGCGGCGAACCCGGAGGGCATGGACTGGAAACAAGCGACGCGCGACGGCATCGCACTAGCGCGACTGCTCCATCTCGGTGGCTACGACGCAGACAAGGGCAGGTTGAAGTTCCCATCTGAGCGGCTCGCGCAGGGATACGCCAGCCGCAATGCAGCGCCTGACAAACGAGTGGGCGAGCGCGAAAAGGTGTGGGATCTCGCTACCTTCGAGGATTCATCGAACCTGGTGGAGAACTCGCGCGGCACATGGACCATTCTTAAGCAGGCTGTCCTCGGTGGCGCCCAGTCAAACTCGCGATCCGAACTTATAGCCAAGGTCGGCGATTGTGCGCGCAACATAGTGCGGCAGGGCCCTGCGGTGACGCTCAGGAATGTCCCGATCGAAACCATTGGCGCGTGGAAAAGCGCAGATCGGCACGAGATCGAAGGCGTGCGCAGCGTCAAAAACGCGATGCAGGAGTACTTGCAGAAGACCAGACCCGATACCCCGCTGGCGGTGGCAGTCTTCGGCCCTCCCGGTTCAGGAAAGTCATTTGCCATCAAGCAGGTTGCTAAGGATCTGGGAATCGACAAAGAGGCCCAACTGACCTTCAACCTTTCGCAGTTCGAGTCGGCGGAGGAACTCGCCGGGGCGTTCCACCAGATTCGGGATTTGCACCTGAAGGGCAAGATGCCACTGGTGTTCTGGGACGAGTTCGACACGCCGTGCGCGGGGGTGCCGCTGGGCTGGTTGCGTTATTTCCTGGCGCCCATCCAGGACGGGCAGTTCTCCGACAAGGGACGGTCCCACCCGACGGGTGGCGGCATCTACGTGTTTGCCGGCGGAACGCGGCCGTCGTTTAAGCAGTTCTGCCAAGTGCTGTCGGATGCGGACCGGGCGGCCAAGAAACCCGATTTCGTCAGCCGCCTGCGGGCGTTCATCGATGTGCGTGGACCGAACGGCGACCCGAATCTGGTGGAAGACGATCTGTACGTGATTCGGCGCTCGTTCTTGCTGAACGCGTTCTTGGAACATCACGGGGCTCATCTTAAGAAGAACAAGCAGTTTCAGATTGGAGATGGGGTGCTGGACGCATTCCTCCGCACTACCAAGTATCGCCACGGCGCGCGCTCCATGGAGAGCATCGTCATCATGAGTGCGTTGAAAGGCCGCGGCAAGTTCGAACAGTCGAGCCTGCCACCAGAACACCTTCTATCGATGCATGTCGATGCCAGGGACTTCGTCGAGTTGGCGGAAATGTGCGGCTGGGAGATGCTCCGCATTGGCATCACCGGCCACATCGGCCTGGACCCAGCCAAGATGGAGCAACTTGACCGAGGCATCGAGGAGGCCATCGAATTTATCGAGCGGACTTTTCCCAAGCGTTATCTGACGGTGTTCTCGCCACTGGCCATCGGAGCAGACCGCCTGGTTGCCCGCAAACTCCTCGAGCGGAAAGGCTCGCGTCTCATCGCTGTCTTGCCCGTTCCGGAAACCGACTACCTTGAGGACTTCGGACCGACTGATTCTCACCGCGAGAACTACGAAGGAGCGGAGGCTAGGCAGGAATTTCGGCACTGGCTCTCGCACCGCGCCATCGAGACCATCGTCGTACCCACTTCGGCAACGCGCAACGAAGCTTATGAGAAGGTCGGTTTCTACATTGCTGAGTACAGTGATGTCATGATCGCCGTCTGGGATGGGTTGCCATCCCAGGGCCGAGGCGGCACTGCGGACATCGTCGCGAAGGCCAGGGAACTAGGGAAGCCCACTTGCCACATCTGGGCGGGCAACTACAAGAAAGATCCTGAGAAGCGAACCGACGTGGGGGAGAAACACGGCACTGTAGAGTTTATTAACTTCACTAGTGCACGAGGTCTTGACTAGGGACAGGTCGGTGTCGTTGCTGCCGTCCCATCGAGATTCCACGCCAGCGTCCGGCCGCTAAAATCCGTTGCCGTGACCTCTCGGTCCTCGGGTGTCATGCTCATGCTCTCGGCATCTGTGCGTCATAGCAGCACCCGCAGGCATGCCCCCGCCTCCAAGTCGTGACCCGGGCAATGGCGGAGTATTGAAGTCTTATTCAAGGAATCTTATGGACGAACTGACGTTGGATCATCTGGTGTTGCGGTATTGCCGGCAGGTCATCATGCAGGTGATGGATCATGTGCGCAGCCGGATGCGCGAGGAGAACCTGCCCGCACTCAAGCAGCAGGTGCACAATGTTCACATCGAGAAGTCCGAATTGAATCCCACCAAGGCCATTGACCAGGAGGCGGAAGACCTCATCGTCGAGGCGTTGCGGTCAAAGTTCGTAAAGCTGCCGGGAGTGAAGGCTTACACGGTGTTTTCCGAGGAACTGGGCATCCGGACATTTCCCGACGGCGCCAGCGAGGCCGACGCGGATCTGGTGGTGTTCGTTGACCCGATCGACGGTACGGAATTTGTCGAGGCGCTGCAAGGCGGTTGGTCGTTGATCGCCGTTTATGACCGGCGCGAGAACGATGTGATCGCCACGGTGGCGGGTGACATTTTTCTCGACCGGATTTACTGGGCGTCCCGCAGCGGGTACGCCGAATGTCTGGATTTCATCACGCACTCGTGGTTTCGGCTGGATGGCGGCGCACAGCCTAAATCAAGTCTTGCGGGTGCGCGGGTGAATGTGCTGACGACAAAGGTAGACCGGTATCGGGCGTTGTCGGAGCAAACGGCCTTGATGGACGCTATCCGCGAGCAGGACGGTCGCGTGAATCTTTCGTGGGGATCGAACACCATCATCCAAGTAGCGGCGGGTTATGCCGATGTGGCGATTGAGTTCGCCAAGGGATTCGCAACCTACGACATCCTGTCGGGACTCTACATCGGTCTGAAGACCGGCCTGACGATTCTCGACCTGAATGGCAATCCGATCACGTCGAAGCTCGACCTCGACGAAATCTTCGCCGCCTTTCGTAAGGATGCGAGACATCCGAAACGCACGCCATTTGTTGCGGCTAAGAATCCGGCACTGGCGGAACAGGTAATCAGGTTGCTGAAGAAACATAAATTCCCAGGATCAGGCAAATTGCCAAATCCAGGGCTCCAACTCATCGACCTTTCGGGCCATGATGCCAGGGCGCGACCTGGTGGCGAAGGCCTCATGACGAACTCGACCGAGGGCAAGAACTGCAACATCGCTGCCCCCGCCCGGGAGGCTACGTTCGAGGACGCCGAAGGCTTCGTTCGAGCGCTCTACGTCGGCGTCGTCGAATTTGGGACAGTTCTCTCGGGGGAGCCCAACTCGTGTCCTCGGGCCGGTATCAACCGCGAGAGGATCGCCATTCGGGCCAGCTTCAAACGAGACCTAATCCGCCATCACAACGGCTGACAAGGTGGCATGAACCGTAAGATTTTCTGGGGAGAGTTCGTAGTCGCACAAATTGTGGGAGCGCTGGGCTTCGCGACTGGCAGCCCACACGGAAACCCTCTCAGACTCCTATTGGCATTCATTTTCCTTTTTCCCGGAAGTGTTCTGTGCTGGCCCATACTCGACAAGATCGGGATACAGACGAGTGTCGGCCCGGTCATCATTACTTCTGTCGTTGTTAACGTGGCCTGCTGGTTCCTATTAACATTCTCGATAACGAGGATTCGCAGAAGAAAATCAAACTAATCCATTTGCCCTCCGCAAGAACCTCCGACGACCTGAAAGCGCAAGGTTCTGAGCGGGCAAATCTTTTCGCAAATCGTCAAACAGCCATTCATCATACCGCCGATAAAAATCGCGCATGTCATCCCGAAACGCTCGCTCCAACTTTCCATTCGTCTGCGGGTGGTGAACCGACGCATGGATGAGCCGAATGCCGAGCTGGTCACAGAAAGCTGAAAGAAGCCGCCCTTTGAACGGTGAGCCGTTGTCAAAGACAACCGCTTTCGGGATCACCCGCCAGGTGCGCATCGCAGCAATCATGGCGCGAATGGTGGTACGGGCATCCGGGTTGAGAAACAGATCACAAAAAACGTAGCCGCGTGAATAGTCATCCTGGAGTGCCAAGTGATAGGCCGTCTGGTCGATATCAGTGAGCGTGACCTTCTCCATAAAATCTCCATGCCAAAGGCTGTGCGTGTGATGACGCTGATAGAAGCGCCATAAGGGGAGCGGCGGACGGGGCGGCAACAGCGCCTCACGACGCTTGCGCTTCATCCGTTTGAGGGCGGAAGGGCTGATGGTAATCTGGTCGCCGTTCTGTAAATCCCAAGCCATGCGTTGAGGACCCAGATACGACTTTTCAGTGATGATGGCAGAAACTTTCTTGCGCTCTGCTGGTGTCAGAGTGCGCCGCTTTCGCATTGCAGGAACGCGCTTTGGAGCGCGCACGAGACCATGCCGCGCACGTATTCGCTGAATGGTGCGCGGGCATGGCGTTTGCTGGCTGTAACGTCGATGCAGCGTGCTTGAACTCCACGTCGGGTGCCGTTGACACAGAGCGAGCACTTGCACTTCCATATCAGAGGCCACACGGTTATGAGGTCGTCGTGGCCCTGGACGATGATCCAACAGGGCTTCATGCATCGCTCCAAGCGCACGCTTTCGGAATTTATATAGAGCGCTGCGGCTCAACTGATATTGCTCGGACACCTCGTCAACATGCTCTCCCCGGAACAAGGCCAGGACAGCTTGCACACGCTGCGCGTGACTGCCGGGGATAAGCGGGGAACTACCAATCATCGCCTCAGATAGTGGTAGACAGTGCGCTCTTTCACACCGAGCGCTTGGGCAATTTCCAGGACTGTCAGCCCTTGCTTTCTCAACGTCCGCGCGCGCGACGGTGCAGCCTTGGTTGTTCCTTCCCGGCGTCCGGTACGCAGCCGGTAGCTCCAGAAATACGCGAATACGCCTTTCCCGCCTTCGCCCTCGCGCAGTGGGAAGAAATCTTTCGTTCTTTCCCGCAACGCTTCAAGAACCCGCGTTCCGGATTCCTTAACGACCGTCACAAGCTCGCTCAACTTCAGCGAAGCCAGCGCCTCTTGCGAAAATTCAAGGTTCGACTTCTGGATAAACACGGAAAGCGGGTTATAGTCCAGCGAGGAAACCTCGGCTCCGAGAAGCGCCGCCTCGTACGGGATCGTTCCACCGCCCCCGAATACATCCAGCACCTTCGGAGCGCCGGCGTATTGCGATTTCAAAAGCCGCTGCGCGTCTTTAATAACGGGGTCTTCGGATGAAGAAGCGAAGGCAAGCTCACTCATGACCTTCTCCCCTTCTCTTCCTCCATCCGGCATCGATTCCCGCTCGTGGAGAGCCTTGTTCTCCCACTGTTTCTTCCTGAACTTGACCGTGCGGATCATGTTATTGACGCGGCACATCCAGCAGAGCATCGGCGCGAATTATTTGGTGGGAATCATTTTCTTAATCGTACAATGATTGCGATTTTTCTCAAGAAACCTCGAAGGGGGATCAGGTGGACAGAAAAGAGCTCGAAAGGAACTTAGATATTCTATGGACGCAAGTAGGACATCAGCTCGGACAAGGGGGCGTTCCCGATCCGCCAACGGTGAACGGCCTAGTCTTAGTCGGTGAAGCGCTTCTGGCGCTCGATAAGACGAGTGGCGAGCTCGCGACGACAAACAATAAACTTGCTCGTGCGAATGTCTGCATAGGGGTGGTGTTGGCTGTTATCGCGTTGGTGCAGGTGTTTCTTATGGTTCGAGGGCATTGAGAACATCATCGAGAGAATACGCGATGATTCCGATCCCCTTGTTTCGAAGGACGCTCGCGATGAATTCTTTTTGTTCGGGCGTCGGCCGGCCGCGTGGCTTCTTCACTTCAATGGCGAGAAAACCGCCGTCCGGCAAGCAGCCGATGATGTCGCTGATTCCCTTCTCACCGAACGCCAAAGGAATGTAGCTGCCATTAGGCTTCATGATGCCGACGTTCCGGTGCTTGAGGCAAACCACTCGCTTGAGCTTTAGATAGTCCGGAATGTGCTTTTGAATCTGTGCTTCGGTCTCCTCCTTCATCCGGGTACACTTGAAGCGTAACTCTTAGGAGGCAAACATCAATGCAGGGATTCACGATGCCGCACATACCATCGATGTGCGAAGGATTCCAGGAGTCTTTGCTGAAGGCTATTCGTGATTTCGAAGCTAACCTAAAACCTGGCGAGGAATTAGCCGTGTTCTGCGAGTTTGGGAACGAAGTGATCCAAGTCAGCAAGTTCGGGTGCGTCGGAGGCATGGCCGCTGTGGCAGTGGGAATCGATGCGAACGGAGCACGAACGAGAATCCTCTCCAGCGTGATGTCTTTCAAGTTCATGTTCAAGGCGCTGAAGCACGAGCCTGGCTCGCGTTCGATTGGCTTTACGGTCGAGGGAAACCAGGGTGAAACTGCCGGCAATGGGTAGGCCGACCGACGTCTGCAAGATGTGCCTCGAAACGAGGGTGCTGGAGAGCAGCCATTTCATCCCCAACGCCTTGTACGACTACTGCTACGGGAGCGGCGGCGAACAGCCCATCGTGATCTCTTCTGACGCCGTGTATTCGAGCTCGCGTGAGATCCAGCACCCACTTCTCTGCAAAACCTGCGAAGACATACTGAACAAGGGCGGAGAGTCCTGGATGAACTCGAAGCTCGCAACCTACGAGAAGAAATATCCTTTGTACGATCTCGTGACGTCCGGGCAACCGATCTTTGACGAGGGCGACTGCAAAGTTTACTGCGCCATCCAGAATCCGCTCATCGATGCCGACAAGATCGCACACTTCGCCATGGGGATCTTCTGGAAGGCGTCCGTCCATTCCTGGCGCGGAGGCAAAGACGAGCCGATGATTAAGCTCGGGCCGTATTCGGACAAAGTGCGTCTCTACCTGAGAGGCGAAACGCCTTTCCCGGAGCATATGGCTCTCGCCGCCGTCCTCAGTCCCCCCGATGCCGCCTACGTTGGCTTCAACAATCCCGAGGAGCTGATGAAGGACGCCTATCGTAATTTCATGTTCACGGTGCCCGGCATTTGGTTCAACCTATCTGTCGGAAAGCTCGTAACGTCGGAAGCGCTGTCGCTCTGCATCGGCTCTCATGTTCTGCGGCCGATCATGATCTCAGAGAAGATCGCGGCGAAGGGGCAGGAACGGGCGTACAAGGCTTTCAATAAGGCCCGGAAAACTGAATCGTTCAAGAAGGCGATGGAGAAAGTGCGGCTCGCGAAAGATCAAGGAAGCAAAACGTAATACTGTCGATCACTGGAGGATTTCGTCCAGAAGTTAATCCTATCTAGTGTCACTTCCGCAGGTGCACTATCGCTGGTGCTCTTTGAAAATATTTGTGCACTACTCGCGGTGCAATGCACTAATTCTTGTGCAGCGATAAATTATTTGCCAACAGCATCTTACAAGAGCTAGGCCACGCCATTTCCACTGGCATCCTCGTAATCCACAGGTTTCACAGCACTTCTGCGGCGTTTTTATCTGTTATATAGAGCCGATGAGACATCGATACGACTTCTTTGTGCGGGTGAAGGTCCTCGCCGTCGAGATAGCGAGCACCGTCGTCTTTCTTGTTCTCGTGTGCTGGGCGGCGATTTGGGAAATCCGGCACTTACTGGGGAAATGAAGACTTATGTTCATCGATCTCTTTTGCGGCTGCGGCGCAATGGCGTTAAGAGCACTGATGGATCAGCAATGGTCCAATTCGAGGAGCTCTCATCTGCGCTGCCGCGACAACTCCGTCAGGGGCAGCTCTCGTGCAGATTGTCTCAGAGAAGGGGGTCACCCCACCCGAGTCAGGGG
>DATCCF010000345.1:0-15511 GCA_036511435.1 Terriglobales bacterium
GGGGCAGGACGGCAAGATGTACGAACTCATGGGATCTGGTCTGGCCACACACGTCAATCACACCGTAACCGTGACCGGCCACCAGGTCACGCTCTCGGCCGCGCAGGAAGAAAAAAAAGAGGCGAGCGAGAAGGCGGAGGCTGGCGGCAAACCCTATGTGGACATGAAGGTCAGCAGCGTGAAGATGGTGAGCGAGAGCTGCCAGTAAACGCGCTGTAGACCGGTTGCAGGAATCGAGCGAAGCGACGAACGAGCACAGTTCCCCGATGGGACTGTGCTCGTTTTGGCATGTGGTCTGCGGGTGGAGCACGCCTTTCAGCGGCTGCGGAAAAAGTCGGAAACTTGCTCGGGTAGTGCGGGCCTTCAGGCCCGCGTTAAGCACTATCTATGAGAGCCGGCTTTAGCCGCTGAGGTACCTCGTTTCTAAAACGCCACGAAACACGCACCTATGAGCGACATCGGACAAATGTACCCCGGGCCTAAAGGCCGATTTCTTATCAGCTCGTTGACGCGGCGCTGAAGCGCCGCACTACTGTACTCGCCGGACTGCACCAATTCTGTACTGCTCTAGTGAAAGGTGACGGTGGCTCTAACCTGCTCCAGATAAGCGGCAACTCTGACATTTCCCGATGTGACTTTGATTGTCCCAACGGGAGCCGATGTCGAATTCATGGAGAGTTCTCGGTGAACCTCTCTCTTATTCATATATTCGAAACGAGTAGAGCTTACCGCTGGATGAAACATTTGCCGAAGTGTATGATCCCGGAGGCAGAAATCCATATTCACCAGAACCAGTGTTGGAATCGAACGAAATCGTGTATGTGTGTGGAGCTATCTTAGTCCCTGCAAATGTTAGGTTGTCACGCGTCTCACCGGTGGAAGCATGAAAAACGCCACCTGTTACACTTCGAAATTCCCGGCTTTCATCGTGCTGGTGAAGCCGCACTAGCTGATACTCGGTAATTGCGGTCCCTTCGGGGAGGACAATCACGAAATCACATGGCGTAGTGACGCTGTTGCGGCTGCGAGCTCCGTTGACAATCCCGTTAATGTCTCCCTTCACGACGCCAAGTGAAAATGAGCTTTTTACAACGCCGCCCGTCTTTATGTTCACGACTTCCGGCTCTATCTCCTTCCACTTCCCATCCTTCTTCACGTACACGCCCAGTTCAGTCGGCTGCACTGCTGCGGGTTCCGTCATTCCTTCCATCGCTTGGATGACAGGGTTACTAACGGACGCAACCCTCAAATCCATGAGCTGTTGCGGCGTTAGGTCGAAGTGCGCATGTTTTTTTGAAATCTGCTGAATAATAACGTCGTCGCTCAATCCGGCGTGCGACATCTGAACGATGTCTACGACGGTTATAGGCCCCGCCTTTGGTGGAAGAGCGTGCATCTGTTGCGCGCTGGAGAGCGCGACCGGCCCTACGAGAAACGACACGAGAATGAGGATTGCTCTGCAAACTTGCGGCATACAAATTACTCCTTCCGTTGGCCCGAAATACCTTCTGAGTATTCGCTCCCTTGCTGCACGAACGCGATGCCACACTAAAAGGGTCAGTTGCCCTTTCCTGGCCACCGTGAACGACTCCTCAATATTCATCGTCACAGAACATGTTTGTATTTCAAATTCTTAACCTGAATTACAATTTCTTGACAGGCGGGGAGTGAACGCTCATGAATAATCCAGTCCAGCCGTTTGTGGGCATATTAGTGAAAGGTGACGGTGGCTCTAACCTGCTCCAGATAGGCGGCAACTCTGACATTTCCCGATGTGACTTTGATTGTCCTCTGCCACGTCGTAAAGTCTTTCTTGCGAATCGTAATCGTGTGTTGGCCTGGAAGCAGCGCAATCGTCGAGAAAGTACTGCCTACGTACTCGCCATCAACTTCGACATCGGCTCCCGTCGGTTGCGACCAAAAGTCGACAGTACTTTGTTGAACGGGAGGAGTGGGAGCGGGTTGTATCGGCACAGCCGCTGGAGGGATTGGGGTTTGGCTCATTGCGGACACTTCCGGCGATTGGGCTTTTGCCGACTCAGACACGCCGCCGCCGGGCATGGGAAGAGATGATTGTAAGTTCCCGCTGGGCGGAACTTGGGGAGATAGCAAAGATGCTCTCTGGTTGTTTACAGAGCCAAAGACGTAGACGACCCCAACGCCAACTCTGAAATTATTCTGGCCGACACGTGACCCACCTAATATATTGTGGTGGGTAAGAACCCAATCGGAAGACGTGCGCACCCCCCAGTGGGGAGCTATCTTCCACTGAACGCCGCCCCCCAAAGCCATAGCAAATGAGTTTTGTGAAGCGGAAAGTCCCGCGTAACTGCCGCTGAGGTGATCCACTCCGAGCAATACATGGAAGAACGCTGGACGGAAGTTGAAACGTGGGCCCGCCGAGTAGCCGTAATCTCTTGCATTGACTCCTGATCCGAAAATGTTGTTCTTGTAGTATCCGCTGAAATCACCTTCTCCAGCTAGCCACCGGTTTGCATTGACCGAGACCGATGTCTCCCAGCCGTTCAGACTCTGGCGTGATGTAAGGCCATTTGTATCGGCGTTGAAGTATGAGTATCCGGCGAATATGTCGGCTCGTTGATACTCCTGAGCAAAAGCGGCTCCGCTGAGCAACATGAAAGTCACGCAAACAGCAGACCAGCTTTTCATTGCAAACTCCTCGCCATCGCAATTGCCGGGCGACTCGCTGGCGCAATGAGATTGCTGGCGAGACTACGGCACCTACAGAGTAGGCCCTGGAAGGGTTGCTCTGTATTCCACAATCCTGATGTTGGGTGCCAGAATCCAGACGGGAATGTGCAGTTCGTGCTCCAAACACGGCCTACAGGTTTGCCGCTATTGCGCGCCCGGCACAGGGTGCTGCTGCTCGCTCGCATTTCGGAACAAGCTGAAGGTAGACCTGCTTCGGCAGGTTCGTGTTCCAATGACCGGTGAACTTGGCGTAGCCGACCAGGCCGAAGAAGATGATCGCAATCCCTGCGGCCATGCTCCAGGCCGGAAGAGCGCGCCGCTTCCGCAAGCTGGTGGGCACGGTCATAATCAGGGTGTCTTTCGCGGGACAGACAGCTACACACTCCAGGCATCCGGTACATTCGGCTGAGCGAATCTGCACTAGCTTGTCGACGGGTAGTGCCGAGGGGCAAGCCTTGGCGCACTTGGCGCAGTCAATGCAGGTATCCGCATTGCGCGTGATCCGCGTCGGGCTCAACAGTGAGACCAGTCCCAGGAACGCTCCGTAGGGGCACAGGTAGCGGCACCAGAAGTTCTGCACGAAGATGGACGCAATCGCTATCCCGAGGACGACGAGTGCTGTCGTGCCCCCGAGGTAACGGAAGAAGTTGAGCATCCGTACGTCGACAATGAGCGCGTACGGGCTCCCGAGGAATTCGGCGATGGCCGCCGCCGACATGCTCCATACAGCGTAGGCAAAGAAGCTCAACAGAACATATTTTAAAGAGCGCAGCGCGATGTCGGCCCAGCGCGGCAACTGGAAATTCCGTCGAAACGTGGAGCGGCCCAGCTTCCAGAGATATTCGGAGACCGTTCCCACCGGACACAACCAACTGCAAAACGACTTGCGGAAGACGAACGAAATGGCCAGGAACGAAACGAATAGAAAGAAGCCCGCGACATGCACGTGCGGGACGTTGCCGGTGAGCAGGAAGTACTTCAACTGCATCAGCCCTTCGATGGGCAGCCAGCCTTCGACTCCGGCCGGCCGCGAGACTTCCAGGGCGCGGCCACCAGTTTCCGCCCAGCGTACCCACAAATAGAATTGGATCCCTACCCACAAGTTCAGGGCCACCAGGAAAAGCTGCACGGCCAAGCGCAGCGATTGTGAGTACTCACGATCGTCGCGGCGGATAAGCTTTTTGCGCGCGGGCTTGGGGCCGTTGTTGGCATGCACAAGAAAAGGAAAGGCAAGGTCGTTGGCATCCTCGATCTTGCCCTCAATTTCATCCAACACCGAGACTGGCGATCTGGAACTAACAATCAGCACTGCATGCCGCCGGTTATCGCTTGGCTTCCATCGCGACGGCGCGCGGGAAGAGGATGTTGTTTTCGAGGTGAATGTGCTGGTGCAGGTCGGCCTCATAGCCCTGCAGCGCCTGATACAGCGTGCGATAGCTGATGCATGCGTCTTCCGGAAGCTTGTAATCGTTGGTGATGGTGCGCAAGGAACGAATCGCATCGCCTGCGCTATCGTGCTCCTGCATCATCATGCGTACGGGGTTCACCACGGTGCCGAACATCGCCGGTGGCGCGGGTTCCCCGGCGAGTGTGTTTTCTTCCATGCGCACTATGTAAGGAAATAGGACCTGCTCTTCCTTCATCAGGTGAACGCTCAGTTCCGCGGCGAGCGCGGAAAAGACTTCCCGTACCTGGAGGAGTTCCGGATGATTCTTGCCGTGTACGCCAACCACCTTGGCGGCGAGCGCTTCGATGCGGGGGCTTTCTTCGCGCACAAACACGTGATGGCCGGTCTTGATGTGGGCAATCAGGTCGGCGAGCAACTGCCCTTGCCAATCCTGGCGGGCCTCAGTCTGGGTGGATGCCAGGCTTTCTTCCAACCGTGCGAGAGCTTCGTCAACGGATATGTTGGCCTCAGCGCAGGCCTCGCCCAGGGTGCGGTTTCCGCCACAGCAATAGTCGATTCCAAGCTTTTCGAATTCGCGCGTCGCGCTGGGCACTTCGACTGCAATCTCGCCTACGGTTTTGCTGCTTGCGATTGTCATTACTATTTCCTCCTGCGAGTAGCGGAGCGTTGCCCCGGTTCCCGCCCTCAAATGCAGGCTACTGGCCCCGCCGCGCAACAGCTATGACTTCTGTCACGGGCGGCCAAAATTGTGGAGTTCACAGGAAAATTGACGGGCTGACGCCGAGCGGCGCAACGGCAAGGCGTAAACCGTAGCCTCCCACGATGCCCGAGAGCATTTTCACCTTTGGTTTATAGGGTGGAGCAGCGCTTCAGGTGGATTGTTTATGAAGATCTCACGCTTTGAAGGGGCACGGCTTCAGCCGTGCCGTAAGCTGCTCTCATTTTCTGGCGGCTTTAGCCACTGAGGGACTTCGGTGTTGCGGCGCAGTGAGATCTCCCCTCAGGGGCTGAAGCCCAACTCTCCACTCACACCTAACGGCACGGCTGAAGCCGTGCCCCTTCAAATCTTGCTGTCAGCTACCGAAACACACGAAAAATCCAGCTTCAGCGCTGCATTTGGCGATCGCTCGCGAAACCGGCTCAACCGCTGGAAGCCTGCAGTTCCGCTTCGAGGCGCTTCAGCGAAGGAATTTTCAGCTTGCGGTTGTCAACCTGAACCAGGCCTTCGGACTGCAACCGGCTGAGGTTGCGCGACACCAGTTCGCGCACTGTACCAATTTGCGCCGCCAGTTCGCTGTTGTTCATCGGCAGCGTCAGCGTGATGGCATCGCCGTTCCGCGTGCCTTCCGTCTTGCCCAGTCGGACTAGCAGCGCGATGAGCCGGTGGCGTACCGTGGTAAATGAAAGCTCTTCGATGATACCGACCAGCCGGCGCAGACGCCCGCCAATCACGCGCAGAACTTTCAGCGCGACCTGTGGATGCTGCAAGCAGAGAGCTTGGAAATCCTGACGGCTGAAGAAGAAGAGCGTACTGTCGCTGACCGCCTGGGCTGAGGCAGGATAGTTTCCGCCGTCGAACACAGGCAGTTCGGCAATTGAGCTGCCGGGACCGTCGATCGAAAGCACTTGCTCTCGTCCACCGGCCGAACTCTTGAAGACGCGTACGCTCCCCGACTGAACGACGTACAGGCCGGCGCAAGGTTCGCCTTCGCCGAAGATCAGTTCGCCAGCAGCATATTTGCGCTGCAGAAGGTGCGCGGTCAGAAAGGCGAACTCCTGCTCCGACAAGCTCGAGAAAATGGGAACGCGTTTCAGTACAGCGAGCGAGGCAGCTTCTTGCTCTGTAGGCATGACGACGATTTTACGCGATACGGAGATCGTGCCGGGCGACGGGCATTACTAATTTCAGCGGGCCTTGTGCTCCTGGTCGGTGCGGTTCTTAACAGGTAACCGGACCAGGAATTGAGTTCCTTTGCCTAGTACGCTGGTAACGTCGATGTTGCCACCGTGGGCTTCCACCATGCGGCGGGCGAGCGAGAGTCCCAATCCAGTGCCATGCCCCTTGGTGGTGAAGAAGGGACGAAAGATGTTGGGTAGGTGTTCCGGCGGAATTCCCTTCCCTTCGTCAGCCACCGCGATGAGCACATCGTCGTCGTCACTTTGCAAGGAAACGCGGATGACCCCGGGCTTGTCCATGGATTGAATCGCATTGAGCAGCAGGTTCAGCAACACCTGGTTGATCTGATTGGGGTCATGTTCTGCCGGCGGGATCGTGTCTTTAATCTCCACCTCGACCATGATGCGTTTGCCGATGGCCTGCTGGCGCGCGAACATGACCGCGTGCTCGACTGTGCTGCACAAATCGCCGATGCGGAATTGCGGCGGCTTGGGCCGGGCAATCTCCAGCAGTTCGGTAAGAATGCGATTGATCTGTACCGCCTCTTCCTTGGCGTCTTTGATGACGGAACGCGCCGGGCTGTGCGGCGGCAGGTCCCGGCTTATGATCTCGATCACTCCGGCTATGCCGGCCAGCGGATTACGGATTTCGTGCACCAGTCCGGCCGCCAGTTCTCCTAGAGTGGCGAAGTGTTCGGCGCGCGACATTTGGGTCTGATGCAGACGCTGGATCTCTTCGCGGCTGGCTTTAAGCTGCGCCACCATATCATTGAAGTCGCGGCCCAGGTCGCCGATTTCATCGTTGCGTGAGGCGAAGCCGACTGAGACATCCATGTCGCCCAGCCGAACCCGAGCAATCTTCTCCTGCAATTCCAACATCGGACGGCGCACGGAAACGGCCAGCACCATGATGACCGTGACGCAAACGAGAAACGCGCCAGCAGCCGCGACAGTAATGATGACGTGCCGCTCGCCTTCGGCGAGCGACAGAGAAACCAGCACAAACAGCAGCAGCCCATTCAGCAATACAGCCGCGATAGGTAATACCGCCTTCAGAGCCCAATTAAGGTGGCGCTTACGCGCTACCGGCGGCTGGTCCAATGGCGGAGCGTCGGCTGGCGCCGGAGGATCGGCGTCATCGAGTCGGATTGGGGTTAAAGCTGACATGTGTCCAGGTTGCTACTCGGCTCCTTCGAGCCTTAAATTCCAGGGCTGGTGAATCGGCGCTGACTCGTGGGGCCTAATCCATCCTCAGAACCGGATCGGCCAGCCCTGTTCCTCATGCGTACGCGTGTAAGCCGGGAAGCAGATACGTGACGCCGAGGAAAGTGAAGATCACGATACCGAAACCCAGAATGGCGAAGTACGCGGCCCTGCGCCCGCGCCATCCGCGCGTGATGCGCATATGCAAGTAACCCGCATAGACCAGCCAGGTAATGGCGGCCCAGGTTTCCTTCGGATCCCAACTCCAATACGAACCCCAGGTGCGATTCGCCCAGTACGCGCCGGCGGCGATCATGCCGGTCAGCAGCGGGAAGGCGATGCAGATGGTCTTGTAAGTGACGCGATCGAGCGTGTCGGCCGAGGGCAGCAGACCCTCGAGGTCGGTGCGCCGCCACAGCAGCATCAGGTACAACAAGGAAGCAAAAATACCCGTCACCATGCCTCCCAGTAAGAAGGGGCTGGCAGCCAGACTGGTCGGGAAGAGTCCATCCTGGTCAGGTGACGGGTAAGCCGCATCGCGGACGCGAAGAACGAATGCAGCCACTACAACCAACTGCAACAGAATGCTGATAAACACCGCCTTGTTGGCGGTTGCGTAGAATGATTCGTTCTTTCTGGCGCGGCCCGCAAAATACAGAAGCAAAGGAACGATTGCGGCCAACGCCGCAATGACAAACAGCCAACCCAGATCGGGTACGGTTACGAACAGGCGCATGCCGCGGCCAAGAAAGATGTCGGCCTTGTTCTTGGCGTCCCATCCGGTGACCGACAACCCGCCCCAGCGTTCGAAGCGAGTGGCAACGATAGCGACGTAGATCGCGCTGACCATCGCGCTGGTCCAGGCGAGAAAGGTTTCGGTCCGGAAGTCGTCCTTGATGAGGAACATCATGGCCAGTGCGCAACTCAAGGCGCAGGTGGCATAACTCAACATGGCCAGCGTGACATGCACATGCAGCCAGGTGGATTGCAGTGCCGGCACCAGCGGCCGCACCTCGGAGGGCAGCAGTTGCATCAGGATGACGCAAACTACCGCCAACGGCATGGTAATGCTGCCAATGATCTTGACCCCGAACTTCTTCTCGGCAATTAATGTCATCGCAGCCACTGCCCACACAAAGCTCAGCAACATCTCGTAGATGCTGGCAAAGGGAGGGCGACCGGAGAGATACCAGCGGTGCGCCACGGCTAGAGTGTTGGCCACCAGGCCGATTGACGTCGACACCGAGGCATATCTGACATAAAGCGGCGTTCCGGTGACTCCGAAACCCATGTACAGCGCGCCGGCGCCGGCGTAGAAGATCAGCGCAACGTAGAGAAAATTGCTCTCGCTGATGAGACTGCCGCCGGATTTGGCCACGCCCAGCAAGGCCACGATCAGCAGAAAAATGACCGATAGCCCGACCAGGACCAGCAATGCATTTCCGCCGGTCGCGGCAGGTGGTTCCATTCGTACTACCCGTGCGCGGGTTGCCATCTTCGTTCCTCCGTCTTCTTCCTTGCCGTCGTTCCTTGCCGTCGTTACTTGCCGTCGTTACTTGGCCCCGGCCAGCGTTAGTTCAGGTTGTTCTTTGCGCGCAGACTGTTGTGTGGGTGAGGTACTTTCCAGTTCGGTCCGGATTCCCTCAACCACGTCGTTGAACTTCTGCTCGAAGCGGTCGCGGTTCTTGTTGGCTTGACCGCCGACCCACAGCACCAGCTTGCCCTTGGCGTTGGGAATGGCCACGATCCACAGCCGCATGTGCACCATGTAGAACGCAACCCCCAGACCGGCGCTCATCAACAACACTCCCGCCCACACCAGCCACTGTCCGGGCTCATGCGAAACTTCCAGGCCGGTAACCGCCACCCACGCGATGTCCAGGGCCGAGCTCGGATTCTTGAACTGGTAGTTCAGGTTCTCGCCACCGAGGACGGCGCCTTGTGCCGGGAACAGCCAAACCTTGGTGACTTCGGCGGTGGCGCGATCTTTTACTTCCAGCCCGAACGCCAGATTCTCGATGTCGTCGGACTTCTTGAAAACCTGGCCATCGCGAACGAATGCGTCCGGAATATAGTCCACCAGGGAGACGGTGGCGTCGCTACCCAATGCGACAGGCTGGTTCATCTGCAACTGGAGAGGTGTTTCTTTACCGTCTTTTGCAAGCCACGCGATTTGCAGCGAGTCCACTGTACGGTTGTCCAGCCAGTAACTGGACTGGTAGAAGCGCAATCCCCGATAAACCAGCGGATCGTTCACCACAATCTCTTTGGACCTGACTTCTTTACCGTTCTGTACAACCGCCAGCTTCGACCACCACTTCTTCGGCGAACCGTCAGCATAGTTTTCTTGTCCGGCGGCGTAACACTTCACCGCGAACGGAAGATGTTTCTTGCCCCCGCTACGCAGCTCGATGACGTTGTCGGTTTGACCTTTGTGCAGGGCCAGAAAGCCGCTGTAACCGAAGGTCCCATCGATGATGCCGCCGGCGAAGATCAGAAACAGGCTGGCGTGGACGATGTACACCGCCATGACCGAAAAGCGATGACGCTCGGAATATAAGGAGGGTTCGTTCTTGTAGGCGACGCGTTCGGCCGGCCAGCCTAGCTTTTTCAGTGCCCGCTCGGCAGCGTTCAGTCCGTCTTCGGCATTCTTGATGGGCAGCTCAACCTTGTGGGGAAGCGCTCCGCGGAAGTGTGAGTCCGTCTTGCGGTATGGCCGCGCATAGAAGCGCCAGGCATTGGGAAAGCGATCGATGGACACCAACAGGATGCTCAAACTCACCAGTCCGAGCAGGGTCAGAAACCACCAGGCGTGGAAAACGTTCGTCAAGGTGAGGCGATCGAGCCAGCGCAGCGTGTTTGGCGAGTAAGCTTGGGCGAGTTTGTCCGCGTCGGTGACCGGACGCTGCAGAACGAATGTTCCCAGCGCCGAGGCGATCACAACCAGAATGAGCAGGACAATGCCCGTCCGCAAATTGGCAAAGGTCTTATGAATGCGTTTTGGAATCGATGAAAGGCCGAAGGCCATGCGTGCTCCTTCCCGTGAGCAACAGATAAGTGCACGTCGGAAGCCATCCAGCCACATACACGTAAGTGATTGCGATTTGACCAAATTGCGCAGAAGGAAAGCCCCTATGTCCGCCCCATGAGTGAGGCATATCACCCATTTCAGTGATGAAAGCGCGCATCCGCCAGCCGCGCGCATGCCCTGTTACTTCATACGGCGATAACAATAGATGTAATCAGTGATGACCGGGGGGCCAGTCATGGGGACTTCAGTCACCATAACCTGCTCCAAGCCCGACGGCACGGTGTCCGGTAGTTTGTCATTAGAAAGGAGATAGCCTCCCGGCTTCAACATGGCGGCGACATTCACCCGCGCCAGAGACTGCTCAAAGCCGCCGTAGTACAGGAAGATGTTGGTTCCGATAATCAAGTCGAAACGCTGGTCGGGTGCGAGCGGCAGCCGTTGGAACACAATGTTCATGTCGATCGGCTTAATGCGGCCGACGACTGCGGGGCGGATATTCACCGCCCGCGTAGCAAAGCCCGGCGCCCCCGGCGGCACTGGGATAGCAGCAACCGGCTGTCCGATCTGCGCACCGAGGTTCTGCCAATATTGCGTGAACTTTGCGCGGAAGCCGTCAGTCCAGCGCCCGTCCGCGTACCAAGGGAGTTGTACCGTATAACCCCGCCCCAACGCGGCGTTCTTTCTGGCCGTCTCGACGTGCAGATTCACACGTGGGCTGATGTCAAGTGTGTACAACTCGAGACTGTCCGGCTTGGCCAGGCCGAGACGCAACAAAGAGTCGAACACAGCGAACGGCTGGACGGTTTGCGGCGGATAAAAATCCACCCCTTCCTGCTTGTTAACAAAGTCGAGACCGGGCCCAACCACTGCAACTCGCCGTATACTGCCCGGCTTCAACATGCCCTTCGTCAGCATGGTGTGCAGACTCAAGTCCAGATCGTAGTCGGGCCACAGGTTGCTATCCAGGGAGATGCCGCGGTGCTGGAACATCTGGTCGCGGTTTGCCTTGGACTGCTCCCGCGCCTGCATAAACTCCTTCTGCATTCTGGCCAGATTGGCCAGCAGGTAAGCTTTGAGTTTCTTGCGTCCTGCCGGTGAGCTAAGGGAGAAGCCTTTTTTCTCGACGAGGATTCGCATCTCGGCGAAGCCCTGGTTCCCCTTGAGCACGGCTAGGGCCTTGATGAGATCGTTGGCGCGGTTCTCGGCGAAGGCATTTACCAGGCTGCTTTGCCCGTAAAGCACTAGATACTCGTCATCAATGCGATATTCCTTGGTGTAGGTAACGCCGAAGCGCAGCAGGTTGGTCAAGCTGTCCTCTTCGCCGATGTCCAGCCGTTGCCGCACCTGCGCATCGGACTTTTGCAACCAGGCGATCCAGTCCTGGGAACCTATTCTGGGGCCTGGATGGTCGCCATCGCTGGAGCCCATTTTCTGGAGCACGGGCGCTGCCGATTCGAGTGGCATGAATTCCGGATGAGGCACCTGCAAAGGAGTTGGGAATGCAAGGCTGGTAAGAGCAAGCTGAGTCAAGAATATTTGGCGAAAAGTCCACTTCAGCATTGGAAAGTGCGGATACAATCTTGCTATACGATGATGCTTGCGGAACGTGCTTTCCATTTGGCTCGGCCCCGATCAATGCGCCACCCGAGGCAGGAGTGACGATACTACTGGCGAAGCACTTCTGGTTCCATGGCCCTCGCATTCGTAAACTATTCTAGAATTTAGGGATAAGTGACGGGCCCGTTATTTATTGGAGTGCATGCGGCGTAGAATGCCCCTAGGACCTGCGACATAACACGCGACTCACAGAGATTCAAGTCAGCCTGCCGCAAGGCAAGTTAGTGGGGGATTTCACCTTTGGATGCGGAGGAAAACCCATTCCTGGAGTCTCAATCCGGTCTTCCCGGGATGCTTAAGATAAAATTCTGAGACCACCTAATTAGCTCCGAAACAGCAGCTTAGCGTGGTCATGGCTAAATCTCGGCGGCTTGGCGGAGCTCACGGTAATCGACGTGCACATATAGTTAGTCTCAGGTGGGGAGGTAATTCGTGAGGGCAGTACGGTGGTTTCTGGGATTGGGCTTGATTTTGAGCGCCGGCTTCTGCGGCGCAGCTACACATCCCGTACCGCTGGACAAGAACACCGACTCCACCAAGTGCATTGAGTGTCATCAGGACAAAGCCAAGGGCAAGGCAGTCCACTCTGCCATCGCAACCGGTTGCACAAGTTGCCACGAAGTGCGGGTGACCAAAGATGTCACTCGCGTCAAACTCATCACCGCAACGCCATACTCGCTCTGTCTTACCTGCCACGCCGACAAGAACGCTGCCGACCTGAAAGGCACGGTTCATCCTCCTGCCGTTCGCGATTGCCTCAAGTGCCACGATCCGCACACCACAGACAACAAGAACCAATTGCTGAAGCCGACTTCGGGCGGGGCGAACGAGAACCTCTGTCTGACCTGCCACACGAAAGGACTCAACGTTCCTGACAAAGGCAGCCGGCACGCGGCGTTGGATATGGGTTGCGATACTTGCCACGTCACCCATAAGGTCGGCGAGAAGGGCAAGATCGAGTTCGACTATCACCTGACCAAGGCGACTCCGGCGCTGTGCCTCGATTGCCACGATCCCAAGGACGCGAGCTTGATCAAAGCACATCAAGGGCAACCGTTCGCTACCGCCAATTGCGTGCAATGCCATGATCCGCACCAGTCGTCGCAACCCAAGCTGATGCAGGCGTTCACGCATCCGCCCTTCTCGAGTGGAAGCTGCGATACCTGTCACGCGCCCGCCAAGGATGGCAAGGTCGTGCTGACCCAGAGCGACACCAAGGCCCTCTGCGTTACCTGCCACAGCGAGCAGGCAGAGAAGATCGCGAAGGCGAAGGTGCAACATCCGGGCGCACAGGGAGAATGCATTGCCTGCCACAATCCGCACGCCGGAAGGACGCCGGGCTTCCTGCAACCTGATCCTGTGAATGCCTGCCTTGCCTGCCATAGCGAACAAGCTGAGCAGTTCAAGAAGGCGCACCTGCATCAACCTGCGTTTGGCCAAAGCTGCGCGATCTGCCACGAACCGCATGGCAGCGACAACGTCCACCTTCTGCGGGCGAAAGACACCAACACGCTCTGCCTCGAATGCCATGGCAACGAGACGCAGCCGCAGAAGTTGGAGGCGGAGCATCTGATCACGATCTTCAACGGCCAAGTCAAGCTGCCGGAAGACTATTTCGAGAAGAACAAGGCCAGGGTCCTTCCGCTTAAGTACGGGCGAGGGCATCCGGTAACCGGACATCCGGTTTCGGACCTGTTCGATGCGGCCAATCCGGGCAAGGTCAAGACCCAGTTGAGCTGTGTCACCTGCCACCAACCGCATTCCTCCGCGCAGGCGATGCTGCTAGTGAAGGACCAGCCGAACAACATGGCGTTCTGCGACACTTGCCACAAAAACCGATTTGACATGACCAAGACTGGGGAGAAAAAGTAATCATGTGTAAGCTCTGCGCAAAGACAACTAGCGTTCGCATGGCAGCGATCTTTCTGCTTTTTGCCTGGGGGCTGACGCTGGCTTCGCCTGTCGCGCTCCATGCCGGCAACAAGAAAAAGAAGCAGGTCACCGCAACCCAGACGCCTGCACAAAAGAAGCCGCAGCAGGACCTCAGCAAGCTGGTCTGGCCTGAGCCGCCGAACATCCCGCGAGTTCGCTACACCAGTTACTTTGCGGGCATGAAGTTCGACAAGGAAGCCGACAGCCAGGGCAAAAAGGCCAAGCAAACCTGGATGGATCGGCTCGCCGGCACCCAGTCGCAAGACGAGAAAGTGACGATGAAGAACTTCCCCTTCCAGCTTCTCGGTCCTTATGGCATGTCGGTGGACTCGAAAGGGCGGCTCTATGTCGCCGACCAGAAGGTGGGCGCGATTTTCATCTTCAACACCGAAACCAAAGAAACCGAGATGATTCGCAACGGCTTCGAAGCCCACTTCGGCATGATTAACGGCGTGGCTGTCGATGACAATGATCGTGTCTTTGTTTCGGATGGCAAGCTGGGCAAGGTGTTGGTCTTCAACGCCAAGCACCAAGTGGAGGACCAGATCAAAGATCTCGTCGACCCGGTAGGTCTGGCGATCGACAAGGAAAACCGGCTGCTCTACGTGGTCGATACCCAGCAGGACCAGGTCCTGGTGTACGATGCTGACAGTCTCAAGCCGATCCGCAAGATAGGCACGGCCGGCAAGAAGCACACGTTAACCACACCCGGCGATTTCGCTTTGCCCTCCGATGTCGCGCTCGATAAGGACGGCAACGTGTACGTTACCGACACCTTAAACTGGCGAGTCGAGATTTTTGACGCTGAGGGCAAGTTCGTCAGCCAGTTCGGAAAGCACTGCGATGCCATCGGCTGCTTCGAGCGTCCCAAGGGAATCGCGGTGGATGGCGACGGCCACATCTGGGTCGTAGATACCAGCCTTAACCTCGTCCAAGCCTACGACCGCGATGGCGCACTGCTGGCTTATGTCGGCAGCCCCGGTCGCCTGCTGGGACAGTTCACCGATCCCGTGGGAATCTTCATCGACCAGAACAATCGCATGTTCGTTTCCGAGCAATATCCGTGGGGACGGGTGCAAGAGTTCCGCTACATCACCGACGCCGAAGCTGAGCAGCTAAAGAAGGAAAAAGCCGCCAGTCACCAGACGACGCAGGCCGAAGCGACCAAGCCGGTTGCGCCTCCTCAGGCGGCCGCGGTGAGTCCGGAAGTGAAGAAGTAGGGGAAAGCCCAAATTGTAGCAAGTTGGAAGGTTGAGTGGCGCGGCGTTAAGGCGTCGCGCTCACTGCATTTCGAATATAATACTTAAGTGCTATTAGTCTTACAAATATATGTACACTTACATGATAATCAAATAAACCACTATTAGGCTATTATGAGTCGCTACCAGGATGCCATTTTAAAGGCTCTGGCGACCCCTAGGCTAGACTTTAAGCCTTCGGACATCCCAAACTACCTCCCAGCGAAAATTGTCACTCCAATCGCCTTTAGACACGAGATCCTGCGCCTTTGTGAATTTCGGATCCGTTCCCGATTTGGGCTGGTTTCGCAAGGAAAGCACTTCGTCTCGCAACGCTAGAGCATTTTCACACTTGGTGTATAGGGTGGAGCACCGCTTCAGCGGTGCAGTTAAGATTCGGCAATGAAACGGCTTTAGCCGCTGAGGTGACGAGAACATTACCTCAGGCGCTAAAGCGCGATCCAAGCACTGACG
>DATCCF010000346.1:0-2928 GCA_036511435.1 Terriglobales bacterium
GCCTCCGCCTTCTCGCTCGCCTCTTTTTTTTCTTCCTGCGCGGCCGAGAGCGTGACCTGGTGGCCGGTCACGGTTACGGTGTGATTGACGTGTGTGGCCAGACCAGATCCCATGAGTTCGTACATCTTGCCGTCCTGCCCCATCAGGTAAAAACCGCTGGCGGTGCTGCCTTGCTTCAGGCAGCCGGTGACAGACATCGCCGGCTTACCGCCGCCCATATTGTCCTGCGCACTCAGCAGGACGGGAAACAGACTGAAGAACACGAGGGGAACCAAATATAGAGACAATTGTTTTAGCTGTAACATCATTCATCTTCCTTTCAACTTCACAACGCCCGGGAGGGTTGGTTGGCCTTCTGTTAGATGTGTATTTCCTTGCTAGGGAAAAAGGGGCCCTCCGTACAGACTCATACTACTATCGACGATAGTAGATAAGCAAAAGTTGTCTCCTGGGGGCCGAACAGACTCGCCTGGGCGGCGCCCCAGCGGTGTTCCGGCGGGCGCCGATTTTGGGGGTTACGCCGCGCTCCGAAGGTGGCTATAATCAAAGTAGGGGTATGGCTTTGACCAGTCGCTCGAACAAGCCGAATGCCTCCGCCAGCGCCGTCAACCCGGTGTGCGGCCTCGGTGTGCGTGCTACTTGGTCACGAGCGATCCCCCACCCCACTAAGTCCAAAGGCGGGACTTGTCGGGGACCCCGGATCCCGGCCCGCGCAGATTCTAAACTGGCGCCCTCCATGGCCCGTCCCAACCTCTTCTCTGGCGACTAGCTAACTGTTCTCCCGTCGGCCTCCCGCGCCGTCCCAGTCCAACCAGACTGCTTCCGCGGGCTGACAGAAGCTCCGGCCACCCGCCCCGGCGGGCCGCAAGCCTTTCGCAGGAGGAACATCATGACCACCAATGCTCTGATTCAAGTTGCGGGTCCGAACATCAAGACCGCTCTGCCCGGCCCCAATGCCCGGCGCATTCTCGAAGGCGATCAGAGCTATATTTCGCCGTCCTACACTCGTTCCTATCCCATGGTCGCCAAGCGCGGACGCGGCGTCATCGTTGAGGACGTGGACGGCAACGAGTTCCTCGATTTCTCCGCCGGCATCGCCGTGACCTCTACCGGGCACTGCCATCCGGAAGTCGTAGCCGCCATTCAGAAGCAGGCTGCCGAACTGATTCACATGTCGGGCACCGACTTCTACTACGAGAGCATGGTCACCCTCGGCGAGCGGCTGTCGCAGGTCGCTCCCATGAAAGGGCCGCACAAGATTTACTACGGTAACTCGGGCGCGGAGGCCGTCGAAGCCGCGCTGAAGCTGGCGCGCTACCACACCAAGCGGCAGAACATCATCGCGTTCTACGGCGCCTTCCACGGGCGCACCATGGGCGCTCTGTCGTTGACGGCTTCCAAACCGCAACAAAAGCGCCGCTTCTCGCCGATGGTTCCCGGCGTCACCCACGTGCGTTATCCCGATGTGTATCGCGGATGCGTGGGTGGAAGCCAGGAAGCGGAGGCCTTTGCGCTAGGCTGCGCCCGCTTCATCGAAGAAAAATTATTCGAGACGACGCTGGCCCCCGAGGAAGTGGCCGCGATTTTTGTCGAGCCGATTCAGGGCGAAGGGGGCTACGTTGTCGCCCCGACAGTGTTCATGCAGGAACTTCGCCGGATCTGCGACCGCCATGGCATTCTGCTGGTGGCGGATGAAGTGCAATCGGGCGCAGGCCGCACCGGAAAGTGGTGGGCCATCCAGCACACTGGGGTTGAGCCCGACATTTTCTGCAGCGCCAAAGGGATCGCCAGCGGGATGCCGCTCGGCATCATGATGGCAAAGGCTGAAATCATGGACTGGGTGCCGGGTTCGCACGCTTCCACTTTCGGCGGGAACCCGGTCTCGATCGCAGCGGCGTTGGCGACCATGGACGTGCTCGAGCGCGAAGGCATCAAGAACGCCGAGGTAGTCGGAAAGCACATCATGGAACGCATCGCCGACTGGCCACAGCGGCTCGACCTGGTGGGCGACGTCCGCGGGCGCGGCTTGATGATCGGAGTCGAGATTGTCACCGATAAGAAAGCCAAGACGCAAGGCGTCGCGGAACGCGATCGCATTGTGGAACTCGCCTTCGAGCGCGGGGTCCTGTTGCTTGGATGTGGGCCGAACAGCATCCGCATCGCTCCTCCGCTGATCGTGACCAGGGAGCAAGCCGACATCGCAATGGATGTGCTGGAAGAGTGCATTGTGGTCGCGGGCAAGCAGCGCCATAGCTAGAGTAGTTTCAGAGTCGTTGTACCTTGGGCAGGTAGTCTTGAAGGGGCACGGCTTCAGCCGTGCCGCTATGAGCGCGGAAAGTTGGGCTTCAGCCCCTGAGGGAACTCGCACTTCGTCTAAACAGCGAAGTCCCTCAGCGGCTAAAGCCACCATAAATGACAGGAGGTTACGGCACGGCTGAAGCCGTGCCCCTTCAACGCGTGAGATCCTCATGAATAATCCAGTAAAGGCCCACACTATCGTGCAGGCGGATACACCAATCCTGGAACTGCCCTAAGCGGCGAGCAGTGGCAAACTGTGGACTCTAAGCGCCGTATTCTTCGACAGAAATCGCAGCCTGGAGCGGATGGTCTGGGCCTTTGCAAGGCACAGCCATTGACCCTCTGCGGCTGGCGATTCTCTTCGCCGAGGAACTACACTGCCTTGCGCCGCTCATCCAGGCGTAAGATCTAAAGAGTTATTTGACCGAGGTCCACCGTGCCTGAGTTACGCAAAGATCCAATCATAGGAAGATGGGTAATCATTTCCACCGATCGGGCCAAACGTCCCACCGACTTCAGCCGTGAGCCGGTGAAAATGAAGGGTGGTTTTTGCCCGTTCTGCTACGGCAATGAAAGCAAGACCCCGCCCGAGGTGCTGGCGTATCGCCCGAATGGCGCTGCCCGTGACTC
>DATCCF010000347.1:0-12249 GCA_036511435.1 Terriglobales bacterium
GGTGGACATAGACAACCGCCTCATCCGCGTAGAAGAGCGGCTCAAGCTCTGATTGACGTGAATGTTCACTGATTCGCGTCAGGGAACAGACGTTGCCGCTGGGAATAATTGAAAACGTTCTGGAGAGAGTATCGCGGAAGCTTACAACGCGGAAGCCAGTAAGATCCCACCCACTCCGCCGGCTGTCATTCTCAAAGACCTAGTGAAATTTTTTGGCCGCTTTGCCGCCATCCGCGGCATCTCGGGCAGCTTCGCGCCCGGCCGGCTATACGTGGTGCTGGGCGATAACGGCGCCGGCAAGAGCACACTCCTGCGCATGGTTGCCGGACTGATGGAGCCCAGCCAGGGTACCTTCACGCTGCTGGGAACGAACAACCATCGCGAGGTCGCTCATCGCGTGGGATATATGGGACACGCCCCGCTGCTCTATGACGAGTTAAGCGGAATGGAAAACCTGCGCTACTTCGCCGGCTTGTACGGTCTCAATGATGACGACGTTTGCCGCAAGGCGATGCAGATGGTCGGACTCGACCCGGACCTGTCTCGCCGCATCGGACAGTATTCACAAGGGATGCGGCAGCGCTTGTCGTTGGCTCGCGCGGTGCTGCACGATCCGGAGCTGATTCTGCTCGACGAGCCATTCTCCAACGTGGACATGCATTCGGCGCGCGAGATGGCGGCTGTCCTGGGAAGAATTCGCGACAAGGGCAAGACCATCTTTGTGGTTACGCATCAGGCTGCACTGATGGAGGGCGTGGCCGACGAGTTTGTCCACATGGCTGCCGGACAGGTCGTGGCCCGCGAAGAAGTCGTCCGCAAAGCGGCGATCCCGAATGCGGAGTGGACGCCGCGATGACCACCTTAGGCGTGACTCGCACGACGCTGCTGAAAGATCTGCGCATGGAGTGGCGCTCCAAGGACGCAATCAACTCCATGCTGTTTTTCGCGCTACTGGTGGTGGTGATCTTCAGCTTCGCCTTCAATCCCACGGCGGAGGAGTCGCGCCGCATCGCTGGCGGGTTGATTTGGGTGGCTTTCCTTTTCGCGGCGGTGGTAGCGCTCAACCAGACCTGGGCGCGCGAGCTGCGCAATCAAGTGCTCGATGCCTACCGCGTGTCACCGGCCCCGCCGAATGCGCTCTTCCTGGCCAAGGCGATCGGAAACTTTTTCTTCGTGGTGGTGCTGGAAGCGCTGATGGCTCCGCTGTTCGTGGTTTTCTACGACCTGCGATCGGTGGGACCCGTTTGGCAATTGATCGTGGTGGCGCTGCTGGGAACTTGGGCGCTGGTGGTCAACGGTACGTTTTTCGCGGCGCTTTCGATTCGCACGCGCAGCCGCGAGATCATGCTGCCCCTCATTCTGTTCCCAATCTCGATACCGGCGCTGCTCGCTATGGTAGATGCGACCACCTCCATCCTCACGGGAGAAGCCTCACCCGATTTCTGGATCAAGATGCTGGCGGTTTACGATGTGGTGTTCACGGCAGTCTGTCTTCTTCTGTTCGAAAGTGTGTTAAACGCGGAATGAAAAGTCTATTCATAGCCTTTGTTGTGTTCACCCTCGGGCTGCTGGCCTTCAGCACCTACCAGGCATTATTTGTCGCTCCCACCGAGCAAACCATGGGAGAGGTCCAGCGGATCTTCTACTATCACGTTCCCTCGGCATGGACGGCGGGGGTGTGCTTCTTCGTCAACTTTCTGGCGTCGGTCGTGTACCTGTGGAAACGCAACCTTGCCAGCGACGCTCTGGCGGCGGCTTCCGCCGAGGTTGGAGTGACGTTCTGCACCATTGTCCTGATTACCGGTCCCATCTGGGCGCGCCCGGTGTGGGGCATCTGGTGGACTTGGGATGCGCGGCTCACGACCACACTGGTCCTGTGGCTTATCTACGTAAGCTATCTGGTGCTGCGACGTTTTTCGGCGGGAGGACAGACGCAAGTGCTGGCGGCGGCGCTGGCTATCTTTGGATTCGTGGACGTGCCGATCGTCTACATGTCGATCCGCTGGTTCCGCACTCAGCATCCTTCTCCTGTCATGGGAGGCGGCGAAAACTCGGGTCTCGATCCAGCGATGCTGCACGCCTTCTTCTGGAACCTGCTGGCGTTCACCTGCGTGGGAATTGTCCTGATGGCGGTTCGTTACCGATTGCAGATGCTGGAAGAAACAGTAGAAGCCACACACGCAGCGGCAGCCTTGCAAGGAGGAGCACAATGACCGGTCCGGTGGCATTGAAAGCCGCCTACATCGTCACCTGGGTGATATTGCTGGGCTACCTCGGGTCCCTGCTGCGCCGTTTTCGCCGCGTCCGCGAAGAGATGAAGGACCTGAAGCGCGGGGATAATACGGATCACCACAGAGACACAGAGGCACAGAGAAATTCATTACAAAACCCTTGAAAACATTCTTGAAACTTATTCCTCCTTTCGACACTGGAATTGTTCAGACTTTGTTTCTGATTTTCCTCTGTGCCTCTGTGTCTCTGTGGTGAACCCGATTTTTAAGGTGCGCGCTTGACCAGCGAAAAACACGGCCTTCTGGTGTTCCTCGGAGTTGCCAATCTCATCCTGTGTACTCTGTTCGCGATTTTAAGCGTGCCCTTTTTTTGGCGGCAGTACCAGGTGTTGCAAACCTGGCCCGAGACCGAAGCTCAAGTCATCCGCTGCGAGGTGGTGACGCAACCGGCGCCCCCGCATGAGCAGTTGTACGCTGCCGAGTTGCAGGTCCTCTATACCGTTGACGGCAGACCGATCACGGCAGAGCTGATCAGCTTCCAGAGCCAGAACTACCAGCAAACCGCCGACCGGGCGGCACAGTTCCGTGCCGGCAGCCGCCATGCCATCCGTTACGATCCGCATGCGCCCACGCAAGCGCGCATTGGAGCCGGCTGGAACCTGCGCTTTTTCCTTGTACCACTGGTGATGCTGGGGATGGGCGCAATCTTCGGCGGAATCGCAGCCGTCTTCCTGATCGCGGCAAAGTTCCTGCGATCACGGAAAATAGTTAGGTAGCCGCCCAACTTCCGAGTAGTCCGCCACTCAGGAGTTATCGGGTTCTTGATCGAGTTGAAATAATCAGGATCCGTTTCGCATAGGTAAGCTTTAGCCGGACATAACGGATGCTACTCTGGTCGAGAACTGGTTTCATAATGAGCCGCGTTTGCCGAACGTGTAGGCAGGCGGGTTCGCAACGATAGACAAGGCGCACCGCTTGGAGGACCAGGATGGGCGAGTACAAAGGAACCCCAGGAGAACTAATCTATGAGTACACGCTGCATTTCACGCAGGTGGTGGAGTACGGCACCTCGGCAAATGCGGTGTTTTCAGGCCAGATGCGGCCACCAGCGGAAGGAGCGCGGTTCGACGTCTATTTTGAGGGGCCTATCACCGGGCCGAAACTGAAAGGGACGGTCAAGGGCGTGGATTACCTTCACATACGCGCCGATGGCCGCTGCCAGCTCAACATTCACGCAGAGATCACGACCGAAGACGGAAAGAAGATCGCGCTAGCTGCCGACGGCGTGGCGATTCCGGAGGAAGGGTCGCCGGTGTTTCAGCTCCGGGAGAACGTGACGCTGTCCACCAACCACCCGGAGTACTCGTGGGTGAACCCGATCCAGATCTGGGCCCCCGGGACGGTTGACGTGTCGAAGGGAGAAATCCGGGTCAAGGGATACGCGGCCTGACAGCGGCGCAGCGCGCACCGGATGAGGTGACTGTGAACGAGTGGTCGGCTACTCGGAAACTGACCCACAGGCGCAGTTTCTGTTCGCGCGGTGACCGGTGGCCCAGGCTAGCAGCGTGAGGGTGCCCCATCCAAGCTGGTTTGTTGGGATGGGGATTTTGGTTTCATGTCACGGTGTGCCCGCCGCGGCGGGCGAGATGAGTGAATCGGACGGCGTGCTCGCGGAATTCGTTTCTATGGTCCGTGAAAGTTACAGAACTACCCCACCCAAGCACAAGAAGCTTGGGCGGGGCACCCTGGAGTGCTAAGCCGGGCCACCCGCCGGAGGGCATTGTCGCCGGCTTCAATGTAGAATTCGGATATCACAAAAGCGCCACGCGCCTATGGAGATAGGGGATGCCCGATCTATGGCGAATATTGCTCACCCTGCTGTTCATCTTGCCCTTCTCGTCAGCACAAGAAACACACAGCCACAGTGCACCGGAGAAACTGGGAAAAGTATCGTTTCCGATTTCTTGCACACCGGCCGTTCAGGAACAGTTCGACCGAGGTGTAGCTCTGCTTCACTCCTTCGCTTACACCGCCGCCGAAAATGCATTTCAGGGCGTGGCCGAACTGGATCGGCAGTGTGCGATGGCACATTGGGGACTGGCCATGGCGTACTTTCACCAGCTTTGGGAGCCACCCATTTCGCCCGCGACAATTTCGATTGCGCAAAAAGAAATTCAGCGGGCGCAACAGATCGGGGCGGGCTCCGAACGCGAGCGGCAGTTCATCACTGCGCTGGGCTTGATATATCAGGACGCTGCCACCGTTCCGTACCGCGCGCGGGCGTTGAACTACGAGCACGCGATGAGCAATCTCGCTTCAGCGAACAGGAAAGATGTCGAAGCACAGGTATTTTACGCGCTCGCACTCCTGGCGAACGCATCTCCTGCCGACAAGACTCATGCGAAGCAGAAACAGGCGGCCGATCTGCTTGAACCGCTTGATCGCACGTACCCGCAGCACCCGGGAATCCCTCACTACCTCATCCATGCTTACGACAATGCGGAACTCGCGCCAAAAGGCCTCGCGGCGGCAAAAGCCTACTCCCAGATTGCACCCTCAGCGCCGCACGCATTGCACATGCCATCGCATATATTTACGCGACTCGGCCTATGGGAAGACTCCATCACTTCCAACCTTGCGGCCAGGGAAGCGGCACACCAGCAGGGCGACACGGGAGAAGAACTGCACGCGATGGATTATCTCGTGTATGCCTACCTGCAAAGTGGACGCGACGAAGACGCGAGTCAGGTCATTCAGCAACTCAAAAACATGCCGAAGCTGAATGTTGGCGATTTCAAGATAGCGTACGCCTCTACCGCGATGCCGGTTCGCTACGCGGTAGAGCGGGGTCAATGGGCCGACGCGGCTGGCACCGTTCCTCCGACGGCAGCCCCGCCCCAGGTTGTAGCAATTGCGGTCTGGGCTCGGGGGCTCGGGCTCGCTCGGAGTGGTCGCGCCGCCGAGGCGCGCGCGGAAATTGATAAATTGCGGCGGATCGAAGAGCAGCTTCGCACGTCAGGCAATAACTATTGGGCCACTCAGGTGGGGATTCTGAGGCGCGAAGTCATGGCGTGGTCAGCCCAGGCGGACAGGAAACCGGATGAAGCCGCAGCTTTGATGCGCGCGTCAGCCGATGAGGAGGACGCAATCGAGAAGCTTCCGGTGACCCCGGGGCCGATTCTTCCGGCCCGCGAACAGCTCGGTGACTTGCTGCTGGAACAGAATCACCCGGCTCTAGCATTAAAAGAATTTCAGACGGCGCTCGTCAATGCGCCTGGGCGGCGCGGGGCCCTGCAGGGCACAGCCCGGGCCGCCGAACTCTCCCGCCAGAAATAGACTTCATCAGTATGGTGCAGACGACAATTCCTAAGGATCGTACTGTTCAACTGACTGGATGATGTTATTTCTTTGTCGAATGGATTCCGGGAAAGAAGCGCACAAGGATAGGTGTGTGTCGACCCTATGAGATGGCCGCTGTATTTGGCACTTCGATTCGAGCCATCACGCGACAACTCCCGCATCGTCGCCTGCTCGGAAACTGAATCACTGCCGCAGTTTCTGTTCGCCTGAAGCCGACCACCGGAAACTTATATAATCGGGTTTCCCATGGGAGCTTCGACTATCGCTACTCCGGCACGGCCATCCCACTCCAAATTCATCTTTCGCGCGGTAGTGGGAGTGTTGGTCCTCCTCCTGATCGTCTTCCTCGCCTTCGATTTCTGGTTTTATCGGGCGGTCCGGGCGGCACTTCCGCAAGTGGATGGCACGATTCGCCTTTCCGGCCTGGCGGGACCCGTCGTCGTGACCTATGACGCCCTCGGCGTTCCCAACATCGTCGCCGCCAACTTGCCAGACCTGTTCTTTGCCCAGGGCTACGTCACCGCCCAGGACCGGCTGTGGCAGATGGACATGACGCGGCGCTACGCTTCCGGCGACCTGGCCGCCGTTCTGGGACCGGAGTACGTCAAGCTTGATCGCGAGCATCGCATCCTCGGCCTGAGGCAGGTCGCGGAAAAGACCGTGGCTAACATGGACATCGCCCAGCGCGCCCACTTCGAAGCCTACGCTGCCGGGGTAAACGCTTACATCGAGCAGCACCAGAAAACCCTGCCGCTGGAATTTCGCTTCCTCACGTATTTTCCTCACGTCTGGACGGTGGAAGATTCGGTGCTGGTCGGATTGTCGATGACCGAATTTCTGAATCACGGTTTGTACAAGGACGAGTTGCAGAAAGAGAAAATTCTGGCCAAGCTGGGGCCGGAGTTGACTGCCGACCTATTCGTGAATTCGTCCTGGCGCGATCATCCGCCGGGAACGGACACCACTTCCATCGAAAACGAGATTCCCGGTGAGACGACTCCCGATAAAGAGGAAGAATATTCGGCGCCAAGGCGCGGGAAGAAAACCAGCCACCTCACGCCAGAAGAGAAGCAGGTCCTTCGACTCGGTCGCCGCGGCGACCTCGCTCAGGACAAGGGTAATGGAGGGTTCTACGGCGCGCCCCTTCACAGCGAAACTGCGGATGATCGCCTCCATCCCGGCTCCAACAACTGGGTCGTCTCCGGCGCGCATACTGCGTCGGGAAAACCGCTGCTCTCTAACGACATGCACTTGGACCTGCATATCCCCAATGTCTGGTACGAGGCGCATCTTACGGCTGGAGACTTTGACGTTGCCGGCGTGACCTTGCCGGGCGTGCCCTTCGTCATTTCCGGGCACAACCGTTACATCGCGTGGGGCTTCACCAATCTCGGTCCCAACGTGGAAGACCTCTACATCGAGAAGTTCAACGATAAGGGTGAATACCTGACGCCGCAAGGTTGGGTGCAGCCGGAACATCGAAAAGAGATTATCCGCGTGAAGGGCAAGCCTGAGGTGAACGTGGATGTTGAGGTGACTCGTCACGGTCCCATCATCAGCGACATCATTCCGGGAGAGAAGCGCAATCTGGCCCTCAAGTGGATCATCTATGACCCGCAGGCGTCACGCGCTGCGTTCTTTGCCGTGGATTCGGCGAAGAACTGGCAGGACTTCCGCGCGGCGTTCTCGCAGTTTGGTACGCCGGGCCAGAATGTCGTCTACGCGGACGTGGATGGGCATATCGGCTACCAGGCAACTGGGTTGGTCCCGATCCGCGCAGCGGGCGACGGGTCGGTTCCCGTGCCCGGCGATGACAATTCCCACGAGTGGACCGGATATGTCCCCTACGACAAGCTTCCCAGCGTGTACGATCCGGCCTCGGGGATCATCGCCACCGCCAATGGGCGCATCACGCCCGACGGGTATCCCTATACGCTGAGCATCGAGTGGGGATCTCCCTATCGAACAGAACGCATTTACAAGCTGCTGAACGCACGCAAGAAACTCACTCCGCCCGACATGCTGGCGATTCAGACTGACATTGCTTCGGCGTTCGATCGCTTCTGCGCCGAGCGCTTCGTGTACGCCGTCGATCACGCATCCACAGCATCGCAGCGCGCCAAGTCAGCCGCCGACCTCCTGCGGAATTGGGACGGCAGCATGACCATCGGCTCGGCGGCACCAACGCTGGCGTACTTCTCGCGCAAGAAGCTGGAGGAGTTGCTGCTCAAGCCAAAGCTGGGGGATGACTGGAAGCGATACGACTGGTTCATGAGTCCGGTATGGCTGGAGAACATACTCTCTCACCAACCTGCGCGCTGGCTGCCGGAAGGCTATGCCAACTACGACGCGCTACTGACAGCCGCCGTGGAGGGAGCCGTGAGCGATGCAGAAGCCCCGCATGCGCTCGCGATGTGGAAGTGGGGACGCGTTCATCGCGTGGACATCAAGCATCCGTTCTGGAGCAACTTCCCCATCCTGAAGCGTGGCGCGGGTCCCGGCCCGCAGCCCTTATCAGGAGACGGTGAAACGGTGAAGCAGGTCAGCGCGCACTTCGGGCCCTCCGAGCGCCTTACGGTTGACTTCTCGGACCTCGACAACTCGACCCTGAATATTGTGAATGGCCAATCCGGCAATGTCTTCGATGAGCACTATAACGATCAGTGGGACGCTTATTATCGCGGGCGCACATTTCCGTTACCGTTCTCGGCGGCGGCGGTGCAGCGAGCGGGTGTACACCACCTGAAGTTGGAGCCGTAATAGCAGGGACACCTGACCGGACGCCGCAAGGGAAAAAGGGGCAATGGAGCTTAGGCGAGAATTTCTGTCGTCCCTACGGGACTCGGACTAATTTTCCACTTTACCCAGCACTCCGCCTTCGGCTGCGTGCTGGGCTAAACTGAGCCGCGCCTACCTCCACCCCAGTTCGCGCAAAAGCGGCGCGACTGGGGGCCCCGGTACGGCGCTGGATTCCCGGCCAATAAATTCCACCGGTAAAGACCAAGTTTGGTTCTCACACACTCTCCGAGGATCGCTCTACCCGAGGTATCAGTGATGTCGATCAAGCAGAAACAATACCGATAAGGGCGGCAATGGCCGCCCTCACATATTCCGCTTAGGCTGGTTACTGATCGACCTGCACCACTCCGTACAGCGCTCCCGTAAATATGACCTGCGTTTTCTGGGGGGTGTCGGTAGTAGTGTCGTAAATCACCAGAAATCCTCCCTCGATCACATATACCGTGTTTCGGCCAGAAATCGCGAGCATGCCGGTCACATTCCCTTTGGGAGGCAGCGGCGCGTCAGCGGTGTTGTTAGCGACATCGACCACAGACAGACATCCCGTGGCCTGATTGCTGCAGGTGCTGGCCCCAATGTAGAGCTTGTTGTTGGCGGACAGCGCCATGGTGTTGTGATAACCGTCGCCGATCGCAACCGAGTTCGCGGTCAGGCGCGCCATGGTGCCGACGTTCACCGCATCGTAGGTCCCAGCCGGTCCGGGATTTCCGGCTACGTACAAAGTTCCGCCGTTGAGGAAGCCAACGCTGGCGCCTCCGACCGGCACGGTTGCCTTGATGGTTTGCGACGGAATGTCGAGCTGCGCTACCGATGCCCCCGAAGTTGAGCCGCACTCAACTCCGCAATTGATCACATAAGCTGTATTGCTGTCGCTGCTGAAGAACGCGTTCACCGGCCTGGCGAAACCAGGAATCTCCACCGGTGTGACCGTAGTGGCTTTCAAGTCGATCAGGAAAACCGAGTCCGAATCGTCCGCGAACACGAGCAGATATTGCCCGCTGGGACTGAGCGCGATGTATCGGGCTGAAGGGACACCATAGGTCGCAGTGATAGTGAACGAGGAGACAGTGATGACCTCCACGGCGCCGGGCCGCGCGCCGGTGACGGGTACGTTCCGCACTGGGGCGTACACCGTACTATTGTCGGGGGAGAAAACTGCCATCTCTGTAAAGTTAGGAAGAGCCACGCTGCCGCTGAGCGTTTCAGTGGCGTTATTCACGAAGGCGAGGGTATTAGTACTCTGTTCATAAACCAGCGTCGTGGCCCGGCTGGGGCTTTCCACTTCGAAGGTCAACGAACCTCCGACCGATATCGTCACTGGGACACCGGGTATGACCTGGCCGGACGAGTTGACGGTCTGCGCGGTCAATGGGGTAGTGTCCGTTTGCGTATCCATCACTTGCAAGTTGCCGGAATAGTTATTGCTGATAAAAGCGCGATGCGACACCTTGCTGGGCGGCGCAGTTGAACTGCCGCTCCCGCCGCCGCAAGACGTAATGAAAACCACGATTAGCAAGGTGAGGAGGAGGACTGGAACCCGCTTCAAGCGTTTACCCCGGACATCATGATGAATTGAGATGATATGTTGGAATCCGCTGAATTATAACAGAGGGCGGCGGAACGCTCAGGGGCGTGGGCGATGGCGATGGCGAATTTCCGCGGTTTGCGATAAAGTTCAATCAAGCTAGGCACTACGGCCTCCATAATATCCATGACTACAGACCTCATTTCGCGTTTGCAGAAGGGCGCTGTCTTATGCGATGGCGCCATGGGCACGTTGCTGTACTCCAAAGGTATCTTCATCAACCGCTGCTACGACGAGCTCAACCTCTCGCAGCCCGACCTCATCCGCGGGATCCATCAGGAATACCTCCAGGCCGGGGCAGACATCATTGAAACAAACACCTTTGGCGCGAATTCGTTTCGCTTGTCCAAACATGGATGTGTGGACAAGCTGGCCGATGTCAATCGCCAAGGCGCCCGCCTGGCACGGGAGGCGGCGAAGAGTTTTGACGCCCTGGTCGCTGGCGCCGTCGGACCTCTGGGAGTGCGCATCGAGCCGCTGGGCAAGGTTTCGCTCGACGAAGCCCGGGCGGCCTTTCACGAGCAGATCTCAGCCCTCAACGAAGAAGGCGTGGACTTGCTCATCCTGGAGACCTTCGGCTACCTGGAGGAACTGCACCAGGCGATCCTGGCTGCTCGTGAAGTGAATCCCCAATTGCCCATCGTGGCCCAGGTCACTATCGACGAAGATGGCAATTGCCTCGATGGATCGGCCCCCGAGCACTATGGTCCGCAAATCGAAGCCTGGGGCGCCGATGTCGTGGGATGCAACTGTAGCGTCGGTCCGGTGGCTATGCTGGACGCGATCGAGCGGGTACGCGCCGTCACCACCGCGCCTCTCTCGGCCCAACCTAATGCCGGCATGCCGCGCTCCGTGGAAGGCCGCAACATCTATCTCTGCTCGCCAGAGTACATGGCGGAGTTCGCCAGAAGGTTTGTGGATGTCGGTGTGCGCCTCATCGGCGGTTGCTGCGGCACCACACCCGACCACATTCATGTCATGAAGGCGTTCCTGCGCGCGGTCTCCGGCGGCACGATGGCGCGCAAGCCGGCTGCGCTTGCCAAGGCCCAGCCGGTTGAAGTGCCGCCGCTCCGAGAACGTTCGCAACTAGGACGCAAGATCGCCGACGGCGAGTTCGTCACCATGGTGGAGATTGTTCCGCCGAGAGGTACCGATGGAAGCCGTGAGATCGAAGGCGCGCGCTTCCTGAAATCGGTTGGCGTAGACGGCGTCAATATCCCTGACAGCCCTCGCGCCTCGGCGCGCATGAGCAACCAGGCGCTCTGCTTGCTGGTGCAACAGCAGGTCGGGATCGAGGCCATCCTGCACTACACCTGCCGCGACCGCAACGTGCTGGGGATCCAGTCGGACTTGCTGGGGGCAAGCGCCGTGGGCATTCGCAACCTGATCTGCATCACCGGCGATCCCCCGAAGATGGGCGACTACCCCGATGCGACGGCGGTCTTCGATGTGGACGCCATCGGCCTGGTCAACATTGTCCACAACCTGAACCGCGGGCTGGACATCGGGGGCAATCCCATAGGCGGCTCGACCAAGTTCGTCATTGCCGTGGGCGCCAATCCCGGCAGCCCCAACATTGACGAGGAAATCCGCCGCTTCCAATTCAAGGTTGAGGCGGGCGCGGAATTGGCCGTCACCCAGCCGGTGTTCGATATTCGGCTGCTGGAAGAGTTCCTGCGCCGCATCGAGCACTGCCGCATACCGGTGGTGGCGGGCATCTGGCCGCTCACCAGCACTCGCAATGCCGAGTTCATGAAGAACGAGCTGCGGGTTTCCATCCCCGACGAGATCTTCGCGCGCATGGCGAAGGTGACCACCGTCGACGCCGCCCGCGCCGAGGGCGTGGCCATCGCGCGCGACATGCTCGCCGCCGTCCGCCACATGGTGCAGGGCGCACAGATTGCCGCGCCCTTCGGCAGGTATTCTTGCGCTGTGGATGTCTTAGAGGCTTTAGGCGGGAACGGTACGACGAGACGAGACGCGGTGTAGCAATCGACGCCATTTCCACTTGAGGGTCTGTACGTGCAGGGATTCACAGGTCGCCAATCCGCAAACTGGGTTCTTGAGAGCTTTCGTAACCAGCCGGATGTCCATGGTGTCGCATCGAGTGCCGCGATCGGCGTACCCCAGTCCCGCTAGAGCATTTTCACACTTGGTGTATAGGGTGGAGCACCGCTTCAGCGGTGCAGTTAAGATTCGGCAATGAAACGGCTTTAGCCGCTGAGGTGACGAGAACATTACCTCAGGCGCTAAAGCGCGATCCAAGCACTGACG
>DATCCF010000348.1:0-5431 GCA_036511435.1 Terriglobales bacterium
CCTCTCATTTGTCTCTGTACCAGTTCCATGCGGATTTTACGACTCCCAGCCTTTCGTTCGTCCATGGTAGCCCTAACACAATCCTCCAGACGGTACCCACGTATAGCGGCTCCTGCAGCGGCTCCTATGGTGGCGCTTGCGTTCCGCAGTTAGGCACCAGCGATAAATTGGATTCCCTGGGCGATCGCCTGATGTATCGCTTCGCCTATTGGAATGATGGCGGACAGACGCGCGTCCCACCATGCGCCACCTGTGCGGTTCCTGTCCACCAGCACTGGTATGTGAACGGCGACGTGGAATCCTCTACCGGACAGATGGGCGTCCGCTGGTACGAGTTCCAGGCCCCGACTGCCGGTATCGTCACTCTGACCTCAAGCACTCTCACCACTTACCAGGCGGGCACGTACGTTGGTGTTCCGGCTGACTCCACTTACCGCTGGATGGGTTCTCTTACGCAGGATAAGAAAGGCAACATCCTGCTAGGTTACAGCCAGTCCAGCGCAAACACGCACCCGGCGATTTATGTAGCCGGACGCGTGCAATCTAGCGTTATCGACCCCCTCAGCACTCTGGAACCTGAGCTGTTGATAGTTCAGGGCAATGGTTCGCAGCCGGATACCTCCAACCGCTGGGGCGACTACAGCAGCATGCGGATCGACCTCAACGACGGTATGGGTGGTTGCACCTTCTGGTACACCACCGAATACTACATGGTTACGCAGCGCTTCGACTGGAGCACCCAGATCGCTTCAGTGCGGTTCGCGCCCAGCTTCTGCCAGTGAGTAGGAAAAACCTCCGCTGAGCCTTACGGCCTGGCGTAGCCAACCTCAACCACAGGGCATTCCGGCAACGGGAGGCCCTGTTTCTGTCTCCGCTTGATATTTCTACCCATTCCGTCCCCGATAAAAAGTAGAGCCGAGAAGGTACTTTGGCCCGCATCGGTTGAAATCATTCCGATCCAGAAAGATCAACAAAGCCTACGAGCGTATGTTGCGCAGCGATGTGAAATACCGTTTCGTGATTGATATGGCGTCGCTGAAGTGAAACCTCTCCGCGACGGTGGAGGCGTCGGGAACGCCGCGTCTGAAGCCACGGCAACCCGAGTTCCTCTCTTGGGGGACGAAAGAGCGTAGCCCAGCCTTTCAAGGCTGGGAAAGTGACGTGTGCAGAATCGGAGTGCCGTAGGCACGACAGAGCCAGCTACTCAAATACAAACCGCGGACTGTACGGAAGGCTGGATTTCTTCGGGATACGCGGTTTTCAGACAGAGACATCTCTCGCGGGCGAAGTCTTTCGTAGTGGGGAGCTATCAAAACACCCACCCAAGCAAAAGAAGTTTGGGTGGGGCACCCGGCAGGTGATCCGTTTCGTGCAGTGCCCCCAATACGAGCTGATTGGAAATTGAAACACGGTGGGGACGAGAACGTCAGGACTTCGGCGCGGTCATGGCCCGTTCGAGAGCTTCCCGAATAAAGCGCGTGTAGGGAATGCCCCGCGCCTTGGCCCGCGCCTTGAGTGCTGCCAGCAACGGACTGGGCACGCGCATGTTGATCTGTTTGTCCTTTTTCTCAAATTCAAACCGCGCGGGTTTGAACTGCGAAAAATCGAGGTCCGACAGGTCGTGCGCTAGAAACGCTTCCGCTTCCTTATCGGTTTTGAGCCTCGGCACTCTCTTTTTCATAGGCGGCGATCTCCTTCGCGTGCATGTAGCGGGCCGTCACCGGGCGGATGAGGCGGCGGTGGTTTTTCGTCCGTAGAGTGAAGGCCACAAACACAGGCCGCCCGGCGCCGGTTCTTCCCGCGGCAATCATGCGGTCCTCGTCCTCCGAGTGTTTCGGGTCGGGCGCAATGCGGGGAGCGTTTCTGAACAGCGCCTCGATCTCCGCGATGGAAACGCCATGCTTTTGGCACTTCGCGCGGTTGCCGCCGTCCCAGTCAAATCCCGTCACCCGCAAATTCATCATAGCAGAAAACTATGCAAATGTATATACATATGTCGCCGGGCAAATGCTCCTATGTAGATGAGGTCGATGCAACCGTCTGGCAACTTTTTCAATTGCTCCAGATTGTCACCGCAGTGAATCACCCGCGTGTCGATCACGGGCGAGGGTTTTCCCGGTTTGGCTGCACCTTCCGGCGCGACTCCTACATTGGCCATTTATCCGAAGCTTACATGCTGCGCGATTTGGGTGGAAGAGCCAAGCTGGGAACCAGATTTACCGCAGCGAGCTTGGGTGGGGCACCCGCGAACCGCAGATCCCTCCGCTCGCCCGCCGCGGCGGGCTTGGTCGGGATGACAAACATTGGGGGCAAGGACCTTCGCCCTATCTAAGCGCTTCCATGCACTCGTCCAGCACTGCACGCGAGGGGCGAGTGACGCTTTCCGGCAGGGTCGCCAGCGGCTGGTCGGTCATGTTAATCATGTCGATGAAGTTAGGCGCCGTGGTGTTCAAGTAGAGCACTCCGGTGAGCACCTCGTCGGCTTCTTGCGACTCCATTAAGCGCTTCACGGCCCCAGTTTTATTGGTGGGATCGTAGTCCTTCTCCAGCTTGTGCAGCCGCAGTGAGGAGCCATCGTGCATGGTGACGTTTAGGCTGGTGCCGGCGTCGTAATCCACATCGATTTCGTGGAAGTGAGGGACAAAACTCAAACCGTGCAACGGCTCTTCGTGGTCTTTAACGAACTTGTAAGACTTGGTCGACCCTTCGTGGTCGTTGAAGGTAGTGCAAGGCGAGATCACGTCGAGCATCACGGTGCCGCGATGCGCGATCGCAGCTTTCAGCATGGTGTGCAACTGGCGCTTGTCGCCCGAGAAGGAGCGGCCCACGAAGGTTGCGCCCAGCATGATCGCCAGCGCGCAGGTATCGATCGGCGACAGGTCGTTGATGACGCCAGTCTTAAGCTTCGAGCCTAGATCGGCGGTGGCAGAGAACTGCCCCTTAGTCAGCCCGTACACGCCATTGTCTTCGATGATGTAGATCATCGGCAGATTGCGCCGCATCAGATGCATGAACTGACCGATGCCGATGGAAGCCGAGTCGCCGTCACCGCTGACGCCCAGCGCCACGATCTTGGAGTTCGCCAGCACCGCGCCGGTCGTGACCGACGGCATGCGGCCGTGCACCGAGTTGAAGCTGTGCGAGCGGCCCATGAAGTACGCCGGGCTTTTCGAGGAACAGCCGATTCCCGATACCTTGATCACCCGTTCGGGGGCGACACCCATCTCGTAGAAGGCATCGATGATGCGTTCGGAGATGGCATTGTGGCCGCATCCGGCACACAACGTGGTCTTGCCTCCGCGATAGTCGAGCACCGTCAATCCGATGCGGTTGGTCTTGGGTTGGGGCGGTGGCGCGGTTGTGGTCGCCATTTATTTGCCCTCCTGGACGATGATGTCGTCGGTGATGGAACGCGCGTCGATCGGCAATCCGTTGTAGTGGCAGACGCTGCGCAGCTTGCTTATCTCTTCGATCGCGATGTCCAGCTTCAATAATTGCAACATCTGCGCATCGCGGTTCTGGTCGATCATGTAAATCCGCTTGTGTGCAGCCACGAAGTCGTGCGTCTCGGTGGTAAACGGATAAGCGCGCAGGCGCAGGTAGTCGGTCTTCACTCCGTGTTCGTTTTGCAACTGATCGAGGGTCTCAACCACAGCGTGATGCGAGGTTCCGTAGGCGATGATCCCAACTTCGTTGCCGTCGTTGCGCACCATCTCCGGCTTGGGAACGAGCGTACGCGCCGTTTCGAACTTGTGCGCCAGACGGTCCATGTTGTTGGCGTAATCGTCAGGCCGTTCGCTGTAGCCCGAGTTCTCGTCGTGCCCGCTACCACGCGCGAACCACGCCGCCCCCGGATGGTCGGTTCCCGGTAAAGTGCGGTAGCCGACGCCGTCACCATCCACGTCCTTGTATCGCGCGAAACCGCCCACACGCTCCAGATCTTCCGCGGTAAGCACCTTACCGCGATTCTGTGGCTTTTCGGGATACTGGAACGGTTCCGACATCCAATTGTTCATTCCCAAATCGAGGTCAGACATAACAAACACCGGCGTCTGCAACTGCTCGGTGAGGTCGAAAGCGTCGCTTGCCATGCTGAAGCACTCAGCCACGCTACACGGCAACAACATGGGATGACGAGTGTCGCCGTGGGAGAGTTTGGCCACAAATTCGATGTCGCCCTGGGAGGTGCGTGTCGGCAGGCCAGTGGACGGACCCACGCGCTGGATGTCCCAGATCACGCCGGGAATCTCGACGTAGTAGCCCAAGCCAGCGAACTCTGCCATCAGCGAAATTCCCGGTCCGGCGGTGGCCGTCATGGAGCGGGCTCCCGCCCATCCAGCACCCAGAACCATGCCGATGGCGGCGAGTTCGTCTTCGGCTTGCACGATGGCAAAAGTTGATTTGCCATCAGCCCCAATCCTGTACTCCTTCATGTAATCGATGAGGGTTTCCACCAGCGACGAAGAAGGCGTAATCGGGTACCACGGCACCACGGTCACACCGGCGAACATGCAGCCCAGTGCTGCGGCAGCGTTGCCGTCAATGATGATCATGCCTGCGGTTTTGTCCATGCGCTCAACCGTGAACGGGTCAACCTTGGTCAGCGACGAGGCTGCGTAATCGTATCCGGCTTTAGCGGCGTTCCAGTTGAGGTCAGCGGCTTTGACCTTTTTGGCGAACTGCTTGCGCAGGGCTTTCTCCACTTCGGCCATGTCGAGGTTGAACAACTGCGCCACGACGCCGACGTAAATCATGTTCTTGACCAGCTTGCGCAGCTTCGACTCGGAGCAGACCGCGGCACAGATCTTGTCGTAGGGCACGGCGTAGAACGTCACATCCGAGCGCAGTTCGTTCAGCTTCAGGGGCTCGTCGTAGAGCACCGCGGCGCCCGATGCCAGCGACATGGTGTCTTCCCGCGCGGTCTCCGGATTCATCGCCACCAGGAAATCGATCTCCTTCTTGCGCGCGATGTATCCCTTCTTGCTGGCTCGGATGGTGTACCAGGTGGGAAGACCGGCAATGTTGGAGGGAAACATGTTCTTGCCGGAGACGGGGACGCCCATCTGAAAAATGGTGCGCAGCAGAACGGTGTTGGCGCTCTGCGATCCCGAGCCGTTTACGGTTGCAACCTGGATGCTGAAGTCGTTGACGACAGGCCCGCGCACGGCGCCTTGGTCGGCGCCGTGTACTGCGAATTCGGTTGTGGCCATCAATACCCCTTACCAACGATGGATGACTGCGGTAGGCAAACATTCCATTATAAGGCAGCGCGCAAGCGGCTGGGAGGTGAAGTCTTTTCCAATACAAGATGAGCCTGAAGGAGAAGGCAGTTTCCAATACAAGATGAGCCTGGAGCGGATGGCATGCTGAGGATTGACAACCAGCGTGCACGAAGCAGAGAAGCTGAACCTGGAGCAGATCGAGGCTTTTC
>DATCCF010000349.1:0-4286 GCA_036511435.1 Terriglobales bacterium
AGTTTAAGAATTACTGTAGTCGAGCGAGCACGGGTAGAGCGGCGCTTCAGCGCCGCGTTCCCGCTGATCCTTCACCTCCGAGCCGGCTTCAGCCGGCGGCACCTAGACTACACAAATAACTAAACCGCTCTAGCCCAGCGCGGAAGCGCTGGGTAAAGTGGAGAATAAAATCGAGTCCCGTAGGGACGGCAGAGCTTTCACACCGCCTGTTTAGCACCGACGTATTTCGCAAAGACGGCTTCACGCCGCGACGCCAATTCCTGGCTGCAATTCTCGGAGGTCTAATCGATGGCTGCATTAAACGCGGGTGTACTCGCTCCAGATTTCACTCTGCCGACTGTGCAAGGCGGGCAGGTGTCGCTGCGGGAGGCGCTCGCCAAAGGTCCGGTTGTGCTGGTGTTCTTCAAGGTGAGCTGCCCGGTTTGCCAATATGCTCTTCCTTTTCTCGAGCGCGTGTTCCAGGCGAATCGAGCTGCGAACGTCACCGTGCTCGGCATCTCGCAAGACAAGGCCCGCGACACCAAGTCGTTCCTGCGCGAATACGGCGTCACGTTTCCCGTCGCGCTCGACGATCCGGCGCACTACAAGGTGTCAAATGCTTACGCCTTGACCAACGTGCCCACGATTTTTTACATCTCTCCCAACGGCGAAATCGAAGTGTCCTGCGTCGGCTGGTCCAAGAGCGAAGTCGATGCCATCAACCGGAAGCTGGCCGAGCATCGCGACCAACCGCCCGCCCCGCTGTGGCGCAAGGGCGAGGACATTCAGGACTTCCGCGCCGGTTGAAGCTCCAAGAATTGATCCGCGGTCGCGGATTGAAGCCGGGTCACGCATAACTTGAGGTGTCATCCTGAATAAAGCACGAGTCCGCCGTGGCGGACTGGTGTGGAGTCGAAGTGCCTGCCCCGAGCGCAGCCGCGGGGACCCCTATGGCCGCCACAACGCCCAGCTCAACCATAGAGGTGCTTCGACTCCCGTTCGCTAACCCCGGCGAGCGCTCGCTCAGCATGACACCCCGATACTACGATCCTGAGCGAGCACTTTGCTGTTCCCGTTTGTCATCCTCAGCGGAACGCCCGCAACGAATTTTCGACTCGCTTCTTTTGCGAGTCGGGCGGGCGTGGAGTCGAAGGATCTGCGTTTCTTGCCCTCGGATGGGTCAAGCCAAGAGCATCATCACCCGAAACACAAATACATTGACTTGGGAAGTCTGTTGGGATTAAATGTGCGGACACCCAACTCGTAGGAGGGCTCCTTGCCCGTGAAAACTCGTATCGCTCTGCTCACCACTCTCTGTCTGGCGCTGGCTGCTCTGCCAGCTTGGGCCGGGAGTTGGTCTTATGAAAACGGATCAATCAACGGCATCGTCGACGCTTGGACCATCAACTTTGGATTTACCGTCAGTGACAGCTAGGTCGCTGCGGGTACGTCGGTCAACGGTTTCGAGTTCGGCACGCACGAAGAGCCGGGCGACAGAGTGACCTCGGTAGACTGGATCCTTAGCACTGGCCCGTGTTCCGATTCCGGCAGCGGTTGTGGGACTGTGGTGGGCTTCGGTACGGCCAGCGGCAGTAACTTGACCGACCAGTTTCTTTACACCAACGCCTTTGGTTTCGACATTGACTTGATCACGGTTTCGAATCTCAACGTCCCAGAAATAAATGGCACCGGGTACTAGCTGACTTTGGCCAACGCTACTGTCACCAACGGTGACCCGCTTTACTGGGATGAGAATAGCGGCGTCGGCTGCCACTCCGCAGGCTGCCCATCGATTGCCTATGAGAACACCCTGGGCACGATTCCTTCGGAAGCTTTCACCATTGGCGGCGGCGGCAGCGGAACCACCCCGGAGCCCAGCAGCATCATCCTCTTTGGTTCGGGACTCGTCGGGCTTCGAGGCGTTCTGCGTCGTAAGCGGAACACCTAATTCTCCGGCAAGTGGGTTGGAGCCCGGTGCTCCAGCCTCAATTCAAAGTAACCCCACCGGTCTTCCGCCCCCGTCCCCCTCCACCCCTTATCGCGTAGAATGATGAGTTTCTACATTCATCCCTGACTCCACCGGAGACTTCCTCTATGCGCAGAATCGCACTCATCGCCCTTATCCTTCCGCTGACAGCAACTCTGTCGCTGGCCCAAGCGCCGCCCAGTTCCAGCGCCGCGAAACCTGCGCTCCCAGTACCGCACGTTGCTGCGCTCTCTCCGGTTGCGGGACAGGCCATGGCCTCCATCGATCCCGAGAAGATCCGCGCGCACGTGAAGTTTCTTGCCAGCGATCTGCTGGAGGGCCGCGGCACGGGCGCGCGTGGAGGCGACATCGCCGCCGAATACATTGCCACGCAGTTCGCGTTGTACGGACTTCAGCCCGCCGGCGACAACGGCAGCTATCTTCAGAAGGTTGCGATGCTGGGCATTGCCACTCAGGATGACACCACTTTCGCTCTCGTCCCCGACAAGGGCCAGCCCATGAACTTGCGCAACCGCGTGGACTTCGTCGCCATGGATGAAACCACCAAAACCGTGGACGACGTTGACGCTCCTATTGTGTGGATGGGCTACGGCATCGACGCTCCCGAGTTCAACTGGAACGACTACAAGGACGCCGATGTGAAGGGCAAGGTGCTGCTCATGATGGTCAACCAGCCGCCTTCGGACGATCCCAAGTTTTTTGGTGGCAAGACGCTTACGTACTACGGCCGTTGGACCTACAAGTACGAACAGGCTGCGCGCATGGGAGCCGTCGGCGTCATTCTCATTCACAAGACCGACATGGCCAGCTACGGTTGGAACGTCGTACGCAACTCGTGGTCGGGCGAGCGCGCCTATCTGCGTGACGACCCGGCTCCCAAGTTGCAGATCGCCTCATGGATTCAGCTCGACGTTGCCGCCAAACTTGCCGCGGCGTGCGGCATGAACCTCGATGCCATGATGGCGGCGGCGCAGAAGCCGGGCTTCAAGGCGGTCCTGTTGCCGGCCAAGCTGAGGGCCCACATCGTCAGCAGGGTGCGGCCGTTCGACTCCAGCAATGTAGTCGCCAAGCGTGAGGGTTCCGATCCCAAGCTGAAGGGCGAAGCCGTCATCTACAGCGCGCACTACGATCACCTGGGCATCGTGCCCGGCATGGCGGGCAACAACATTTACAACGGCGCGCAGGACAATGCCACGGGTGTCGCTATTCTGTTGGAGATTGCGCGTGCCTTTGCCGAAGCGCCGCAGTCGCCCGGGCGTTCCGTGTACTTCGCCTCGGTTACCGCGGAAGAGCAGGGATTGCGCGGCTCCGAGTATCTGGGCTTGCATCCTCCCATTCCTGCGAAGGACATTTCGCTCGACCTGAATTACGATGACGTGCCGCCGCTCGGAGTGCCGGAGCAGGTCAACGTGTCGGGCGCCGAGCGCACCAACTTCTATCCCACGGTCGAGCGCATCGCCAAAGAGTTTGGCCTGGCGATTGTCCCTGACTCGCAGCCCGGCGCCGGCCACTACTATCGTTCAGATCACTTCAGCTTCGCGCGCGCAGGTGTGCCCGCGTTCTCCATTGACGAAGGGGACAAGTACCGGGGTCATGACGCGGAATGGGGCAAGCGGCAGGCACGAGACTATGTTGCCAAGCACTACCATCAGCCCAGCGACGAGTACTACCCGGAGATGGATTTCCGCGGCGACGCAGTGATGGCGCAATTCGGAATCGCGCTGGGATGGCAGGCCGCGAATCAGCCGGCCACGGTAGGCTGGCAGCCCGGCGATGAGTTTGCGAAGGCGAGGGGCAGCAAGTAGCAACTAGCAATTGGCTCTTGGCTCTTGGCTCTTGGCTCTTGGCTCTTAGCTCTTAGCTCTTAGCTCTTAGCAACCAGCCGTCAGCTATCAGCCACCACCAATGCATTGTCATCCTGAGCGAGGACTTCAGTCCGAGTCGAAGGACCCCTATACCAGCGACGACCCCGGGCAGCCGCTGGCCATCCAGAGTGGCAGTAGCTGGACAGCGAGGCCGGGTGCCCCATCCTTCGCGCGTGGCTTTGGCGCGAAGGTTGGGAACGACGCACCAGACCATTCTTTGCCTTGATCAAACAAGATCATGACAGTCCGCAGTTTCTTGTTCCCACCCTTTCGCAAAAGAGGCGAAAGGATGGGGCAACCCCGGCAGTGTTTGCCACTAGTACCAGTCTCATAAACATTTCCAGTCGTGAAAAGTGGCATTCTATGGATGCTCTGTGTGTCTCCGCATGCGCCGATGGTAGGACGCTGGGAGTTGACCGAAGAACAGTGGGAAGTAGTCGAGCCGGTGCTGCGTC
>DATCCF010000350.1:0-22742 GCA_036511435.1 Terriglobales bacterium
AGAAGCTTGCAGCGCAAATCATCCGAATATGGTCGTGGCATGGCTGGGCTTGCGGAGATCGCCATCTGCAGCCTACTGCCTCCCCTCACTTTCGGATATAGCTTCTAAGGAACTGCTCTAGAACAGCGTCGTGAGTTTGCAGCTTTTCATTTTCCTGGTAACGCTTGCTGGAGAGCCCGTCGATATGGCACTTCATATCCCGCACAAGCTGGTCGGCACAAAGTGCCCTTTCGCCCTCATCTTTTGCTGCAATTAGCCGCTCGTAGGCCGTTAGAGGAACCTTTGAATCGACGATCATGGTCCGCTTTTCTGGAAGAATAACGATGATGTCCGGCTTTTGGATGCCCCCGGCTTCGTTCTTGAGGCCCAACCCGCGTCCTTGAGAGACGTACTCCCTGCCCTCTGTGAGGCCCGCTGCTTCGAGAATGCGTTCCAAAGCGAGTTCACCCCACCGGCCGAGCAGCTGAGAATCACCCCTCAATGCCTTGGCAAGCCCGTCCGCTTGGTCGCCGATCGCGTGTCGCATTCAGAAGCTGCTGGAACAATGCAATATCAAGCTGGGTTCGGTGGCCAGCAACGTTCTGGGTGTCAGCGGTACCGCCATGTTGCATGCTCTGGCGCAAGGAGAGTCGAATCCGGAACGGTTGGCTGATATGGCGAAGATGCAACTGCGCCGGAAGCTGCCCGCGTTGCGACTAGCCTTAGACGGCTACCTACTGCCCCACCAACGCTTCTTGCTGGGCGAGATGCTGGACGAGTTGAGCTACAGCCAGAACAAGATTGCGCGGCTGGAGGCCGAGATCGAGCTGCAGATGCAGCCTTTCCAGAAAGCGCTGCAGGCATGGATGAGCATGCCCGGCATCAAACAAAGAGTTGCGTGGACGCTGGTGGCTGAGATCGGTCCCGACGTGCAGGCTTTTCCATCGGCGGCGCATCTCGCCAGTTGGGTCGGAGTTTGTCCAGGCAATCATGAGAGCGCTGGCAAACGCCAGAGCGGGAAGAGCCGCAAGGGGAACCGCTGGGCTCGTCATGCTCTCTGCGAGGCCGCTTGGGCCGCGACGAAAACCAAGAACACTTATCTTGCGGCACAGTTTCGTCGCCTCGCAGCGGCACGCGGAATGAAGCGAGCCGTCATTGCCGTGGCGCACACCATTCTCACGACTGGCTATCACCTGCTGCAGCGCGGAACTGCCTACGCAGACTTGGGTCCGAACTACTTCGATCAACGCCACAAGCTACGTACCACCAAGCGCCTGGTGAAAAGACTTGAGGCTCTCGGCCACAAAGTTGTACTCGACTCACCCTTGTCTTCAGCCCTGACTCCGGCAGGAGCCTGAGACTTCGTCGAGGGGACATTTTCAAGGGAGGCCATTACACCAACAATCCTGAAGCCGAGAACTCCGGTTTTCAGCGGACGTCTCGCACTTGTCGACAACTCACCAATTGGACGCTCCGATATGGAACGTCGCAGGTGTTAGACTGCACGCACTTGTTGAATTTCCAGATGCCGACGATGATTACGATTTCGAAAGAGGACTACCTGAAGGCCATCGCCGAGGCGGAAGCTGAGGGGCAGACCGTTATCCCCGCTACCCTTGCTCATTGGCTTTCCGTGACGAGGCCAGCCGTAACGTTCGCTCTGAAGCGCCTGACGAAGGATGGATTTGTGTCCGTTAAAAGTGACGGGCATATTCGGCTTACCTCGCAAGGGCGGGAAGTCGCCCAACGCACGATCGTGCGCCATCACCTGATCGAGCGAATGTTGTCCGAGATTTTTGGAATGCCGTGGTACGAGATCCACGACGAGGCCGAACGGCTGGAACACGCAGTCTCTCCTGCGTTTGAGAAGAAGCTTGTCGAAAAACTCGGGCACAAGAACACTTGCCCTCACGGAAACGAGTTGGTTCTTCGCAGCCCAGCGGAACGCCGCAAACGCGGATTGCGTCTGCTCAGCGAGTCAGAACCGGGCTCTAGATATGTGGTTGCCAGTGTTTACGAGCGTGACCGGCAGCTCTTGGAGTTCTTCGAGAATGAGGGAATCCGCCCGGGAGTTCGCATTGCAGTGGAAGCCCGAAACTACGATGGCACGGTCTCCCTCCTGGTCGATAGACGCCAGATCCGTCTCGGCACGTCGGCCGCCGAGAAGGTCTGGGTTTCAAAAGCATAATAATTCATCGACTGTTTACTATAGTTAATACAACATGGTGTATCTTGGTTTCTGGGTGAGGGACGGACCTGCCTTTCGCCAGTCCTGAATCCTGGAGGGATTTGCCGTGAGATCGAGTTCCACGCGCCGTCTGCGCCTCGTGCTCCATCTCACTCTCTTCACCATGGCTGCTGTTTCGCTTGTGCCGACAGACTCGTGGGCACAGGGAGAAACCACCAGCGCCATTCTCGGGCAAATTGCGGACTCAAGCAATGCAGTGGTCCCCGGCGCCACGGTGACCGTCGTCAACCGCGACACAGGGCTGAAGCGCAGCGCAAAGACAGACGAAGCAGGCCGCTTCAATTTCCCGCAGCTCAAGCCGGGCACGTATACGGTCAGAGTCGCAGCGCAGGGATTTGAGCCGCAACAGGCGGACGATGTCGTCTCCGGCCTGGGGCAGAAGCAGACCGTCAACCTCACACTCAGGGTGGCGCAATCAAAGCAGACCGTTGAGGTCACCTCGGAAGCACCGATCATCAACACGAGCAACGCAAACACATCCACCACTTTGGACGCACGGGCGCTGGAGAACCTGCCGAACCCGGCCGGAGATATGACGTATCCGTTGCAGTTTGCGCCGGGCGCTCTGATCAATACGGCTGGCAGCAGCAATGATTTCGTCGGCGGCACCAACGGCTACGGCAACGTGGAATTCAATGGTCTGCCTGCCCTTTCCAACGGATACATTGTTGACGGGTTGGAGACGAATGACCCGCTTACGAATCTCAACAGTGGCCTCTCGACCAATCTCGTGCTCGGCCTAAACTCGGTCTCGGAAGTGACCGTCAATACGCTTTCGTATTCCGTGGATCAGGGCAGATATGGAGCGTCCCAAATCAATTACATCACCAAATCCGGCACCAACCAGTTTCACGGCAATCTGTACGAACTGTGGAACGGCGGGATCCTCAACGCTGCCGATTACTTCACCAACGCCACCTCGGGCAACCACAAGCCGGGTTCGACTGTAAACCATTTCGGCGGCAGTCTGGGTGGCCCGATCATCCATGACAAATTGTTTTTTTTCTTCGACAGCGAGTGGGTACGGATCGCGCTGCCTATTTTTACGACCGTGACAGTTCCCAGCGGCTCCTTTCAGCAGTACGTTTTGCAGCAACTTCCTCTCGGAGGAACCGACTCGGTTACCGGATCGCACTATGCACCTGCGCCGCAAATGGTGCCGTTCTATCAGAAGATGTTTTCGCTGTACGGGAATACCAGCGGAACGCCGCTGCCCGTGCTCGGGTGTCCTTTCAATTCGGACGGCGCTTCAGCTTCGGGCAGCCCTCCCAACGGGAACGGCTGTGCGAATCGGAGGGGTGTTTCGCACTCCAGCGACGACCACGAACAGGTGCAAACGGCCCGCATCGACTACAACGTCGGCCCCAACGACACCACGTGGTTTCGATTTCAGGCCGACACTGGACTGCAAGCTGCCTACACGGACCCAATCAACCCAGTATTCAATGCCATCTCCCCGCAGCCCCTATACTCTTTCGCGGCCGGATACACGCACGTCTTCTCGCAGAACCTGGTGAACTACTTCAACCCAGCGTTCTCGTGGTACGAGAGCCTATTCGGGCCAAGCGACTTTCAGAAGACGCTCGCGGCGTTCCCGATCGTGCTCCAAGGCAGCGGTGCGAACGCCCCGTTCACCACCATCGGAGGCCTCGACAACACCTGGGTGCAAGGCAGGCGCGCCTCACGATTCTTTATCAACGACAATCTCGCCTGGAGCCACGGCGCTCATGAGCTAAGGTTCGGCACGAACACCCGAATCTTTCGGCTGAATGATTATGATTTCGGAGAGGGCACCGTTCCTACGGTCACGTACACAACGTTGCCACAATTCATCTACGGTGTGGCATCCACAGCGACGAAGACATTCCCATCGTCTGCCAACGAGCCTTTCAATTTCCTCAATCTGGATATCTATGCCCAAGACACGTGGAGAGTAACTCCCACTCTGACCTGGACGTTTGGGGTGCGCGATACCTACAACTCCAACCCGCTGAACCCGCATGACCAGATTGCGCGTCTGAAAGGCTCGTTTTATTCAATCCCACACGATGTCGACCAGCCGCTGAGTGACGCGATTCAAACTGGTCTCGGAAATCTTTTCGCATCGACTCCACTGGCGATTCTGCAACCCAGAACAGCCATCGCGTGGCAGTTCGAACCCAATACCGTTCTGCGGAGCGGGTTCGGCGTTTTCAGCGATATCTTGCCGGGAAGTGTCGCCGATCTGGTCGGAGTGAATCCGCCTTACGTTCAGACTTTCCAGGGTGGTCTGCTTGGAACCGTTGGCGGCACGGCGATTGCTCCCGGAGTGCCCAACAGTGCAGTCGATGCAACCATCGCGGCGAACCAGCAGTTCAGTTCAGGCTTCACGCAGGGCCAGCTTTCCTGCGCGTCTCCGCTCGCAAACCAGACGACTTGTCTTCCGCCAGTCGCGATTACGGCTGTCCCGGATGGAAAGCTTCACGCCCCGTACTTCATGGAATGGAGTTTGGGAATCGAGCATCAATTCGGAAATACGGGCAGCTTCCAGGCGCAGTATGTTGGCACTCGTGCGGTGAATCAGCCTTACCTGACGCAGGTCAATGGATACCAGACTGCATGCCAGGGATGCTTTGCTCCATTCCCCTACATGCAACCGACCGATCCGAGATTCGGGGCGGTAACCCAGCTCTCGACGGGCGCCAACAGCAACTATAACGGCCTTCAACTGACGGCCATGAAACGCATGGGTCACGGCCTGCAAGGGCAGATCAATTACACATGGAGCCATTGCCTAGACACCGTCTCGAACGGCGGATTCCTGCAGTTCTCCGCGGGAGGGATCCTCTCTCCGCTGCCCGGAGACCTCCGTCGCGATTACGGTCCCTGCGATTATGACATTCGGCACAACCTCAATGGGCAGTATGTATATGAGCTGCCGATCAAAGTGACAAACCATGCGCTTGGCTACGCGCTGAATGGTTGGCAAGTTTCGGGGACCGTGTTTTGGCATAGCGGAGTGCCATTCTCGGTGTTGAGTACTCCTTATTCAGCAAACGGAAATGGCATCGTACAGGGCAGTGGACCTCAATTCGCAAGCCTTGTGCCCGGAGTAGATCCCTATTGCCGCCACTGCAACATTCCCGGAGTTACCCAGCCCGGCACGATTCAATGGCTCAATCCAAATGCATTTGTCTCCGCAGTTGATCCTGCTACGGGAACCTGCAACGGCGGCGACTCCGCGCAGAATTGCCAATTCGGAAATCTCGGCCGCAACGCTTTACGCGGCCCCAACTTCTTCTGGAGTGACTTTTACATCACCAAATGGTTTCCGCTCAGCGAGCGAGTGAAGCTAAGGTTCGACACACAGTTCTTCAACGTCTTCAACCATCCAAACTTTGGTCTCCCGAGCATAGTGCTGGCCGGTATTCCGGGAAAGCCATCCACTCAAACTGGCTTCGGCGCGCTGACGTACACGACCTCACCACCCACCGGTTTGCTCGGAGTTGGATTGGGAGGCGACAGCAGTCCCCGAATGATCGCGTTTCAGGCGCGACTAGAATTCTGAGGCGCGGCCCGCTACTTCCTCGGTGAGACCGTACGGGGCGTTGTCAATCCACCGGAATAGGAAAGGTATCAGGTCGGAAACGTTGTCGAGATCGGGGCCACTCCCCAAAACGCTGCGCGTGATTGCGCACATGTGAAAGACGACGCAGACTCTACGGGCGTCGGTTGTGGGTGTCATCACATCGCCATACGTGTACATCGTGGAAACATAGACAAGTCTGCAATCCTGGGGAGGACGTGTACCTTGGATGAACTGAAAGAGCCCGACTCCGACGCTACAGCGATTAAGGCCATCCCTTCTCAGTCGGTCTCCTTGCAGCGCGAAGAAGGCGAACTGCGCGCTATGCGCTTTGCCATGCGGATCTCGCTGGCGTTCGGCCTGTTGATGCTGGTCGGCAAGACGACTGCGTACTTTATGACGGGCTCGGCGGCCATCCTGTCGGATGCGGCTGAGTCTGTGATTCACGTGGTCGCGGTGGCATTCGCGGCGTTCAGCTTGCGGCTGAGCACCAAACCAGCAAAGCCGAGTTTTCTCTACGGCTATGAGCGCATCACATTCTTCTCCGCAGGATTTGAAGGCGCGATGATCGTGCTAGCTGCGGTTTTCATTCTGTACGCCGCCATAGAGAAATGGTTTGCCGGCCTGAAACTGGAGAATTTAGGAGCAGGCACGCTCATGCTGCTGGCGGCGGGTGTCCTCAACGCTGGATTGGGGTGGTACCTAATCCGCATGGGGCGGCGCGGCCACTCGCTCATCCTGGAAGCGAACGGCAAACACGTGCTCACCGACAGTTGGACCAGTTTTGGCGTGGTGGCCGGGCTGGGGCTGGTGATGCTGACCAAGTGGAAGCCCTTCGATCCACTCCTGGCGATTGCGGTGGCGATCAACATTCTGTGGGCAGGTGGACACCTGGTGTGGCGCGCGGCTGTAGGACTGCTCGACCATTCAGACCCAGAAGTTGGAAAACAAATCCGCAACAAGCTGGACGCCATCTGCAGTGAGTTAGGTTTGCAATATCACGGTGTGCGCTACCGTGCAACGGGGCATCGGCAGATCATCGAGGTGCACTTGTTGTTCCCGTACGTAATGGCGGTCGGAGAGGCGCACCGGCTGGCAACGCTGCTGGAAGAACGTTTACCGCGGGAACTCAGTGTGCCGGCTGAAGTGTTCACCCACTTGGAGTCCGCAGAAGACCACGCGGCCGTTCATGCCAAAGAACACTACACAGGAAAGCCAGGGTAAGACTCCAATCATCCGCGCACGCCGTGGACTCACCGAGGACGGGGTTGAGGCGAACTTCATGGTCAACCATTTGAGCCGCTTCCCCGTGTGGACGAGTCGATCGCACAGGGGAAGATCGTCGCCATGATCGGAGACGGCATCAACGATGTGCCAGCCCTGGCTCGCGCTCAGGTCGGCGTCATGGGCAGCAGTTCTGCGGTGGCGCGCGAGAGCGCCGACCTGGGTTCTGATTGGCAGCGATCTGGCGAGGTTTGTCGAAACCGTCCGCATTGAACTGGTTAGCCAACAATCGGCTTTGAGCTCTCGCAGGCTCGGCGCGATTGCGAGTAGAGTCCAGTTCGGGGACTCTACCTCGCAACGTCATAGTGACCCTGTTAACTAGAAGTGGAAACCAATCTGCGCTGTCAGCGCCCGCGGCGTGACGTAATGCGTGCCGCTAAACGTCGACAGAAAGTTGTACAGAGCATATTTGTTGGTCAAGTTGATCGCCGTCAACTGCAGGCTCCACTTGTACTTGTCTCCTTTGAAAAGGTTGTCGTCGCCCAGAGCTAGGTCAAACAGGCTACGCGAGGCGATGCGCGCCGGATGGTGATCATCATTCTGCGTTCCCGGCGCCGGGACTTGCACCAGATTGGATCCGAATTGAGAAGCAAGACAGGGAGACGGCAGAGGCGTAAAGGGGGTCGCCTTGACGCTTCCGCAGAAGAAACCTGCCTGAAACTCCTGATCAGCAGTAAAACCGGTCAAATCGACGGCGGGTTGGCCGTTAAGCGTGGTAGAGGTTGGGCAGTCGTTGTAGGCCGACACGCCGTAGCAAGGCACCGCGCCCGCAACCAGTCCGCTGTCATAGCGCCAATTGAAACCGATCCATGGACCACGCTTCCACGGCGTCTGGTATTGCAAGTGCGTAGTCTGATTGAAGACTTCGTCGTGATCAATGCGGAAAGGCGTCCCGCTCTGGCCCACGGTCACGCCTAGTCCGCTGGTTTGCGGCGGGAAGAAGCGTGCGGCCACGCTCGACATCACCACCAGCGCGCTGAAGCCGTGGTACACCGGCACGCTGGCGCGTAGCGCCCATCCCGGAATCTTCGAGTTGTGCCACCCGATCGGGAAGAAGATGGGAGTGTTGCCGAAGATGCTGAAATCGTACCCGGTGTGAGTGTATTTCCAGATATATTCGCCGTCGAGCACAAGGAATCGCCCAAATGCCTGCTGGAAGCCAGCGTGGAATTCATTGCGAAATCCGGGAGTCAGCGGGGCCGGCACGCAAGGCACAATCGCGGCAATGACCGCGGAGTTGCACCCCGTGCTGGACAGCACCAGGTTCTCATTAAACGGCGTCTCTAGAGTGCGCGCATAGGAGACGCGGAGAATCGTGTTCGTCTTCTGGACATTGTAGGAAATCCCGAGACGCGGCTCCGCCTGTCGGGCGACGGTCAGTCCATTGTAGAAATCGCCCCGAATACCCAGATTGAACGTCCAGTTGCGCTTGGTGATGGTGTCCTGAACGTACATCGCGAGCTCTTTCACGTCGGTATGGCCAAGGAACGAATACAAGGTGCTGTGCGGACTTTGGCAACCGGAGGGCGGTGACGGAACCGGGCGAGTCAGGTCGTAACAGCTCAACAGCGGCGTATAACTGGTGTTGGGTTGAAGCCCGGCGGCAGCGCACTGTGACGGATCGGTGAAGCCGGACACGGGATTGCCATTCGCATCCACGCAAGGCGAATTGAGCGTCGGATTCACGATCCCGAAAGAGTCGTTTTCGTTGAGGAAGGTCTGCTCATACATGACCCCGGCCTTCACGTTGTGAATGCCTTTGGTATAGGTAATATTCGCGATCGCGCCGGCATTGGTAAGCGTCCGGTTCTGCGCCACGGTTTCCGACTGGATAGGGCCGAAGTCCGCGAACGGATTGGCGCTCGGATAATAGTTGTACTGGTCGCGCCGCACATAGCCCGTAACATTCAGGACGGCATTCGCACCTATTGTGTGTGCCCAGGTTGGGGCGATGTTGTACGTCAGGATCTTGGAGTGCTGATCGGTCGGGCCGACGGGAGTCCCGTCAGGACCCACCACGCCAAGGTTCAAATTGTCATACGAGTTCGGGTTCTGGAACCAGGAGCGCGTAAATCCGAAATTGAAGTGCAGGGTATCGGCTTGCGAAAACTGGTAGTCGAAACGGTCGAACACGTTCTCTTCGTTGCCCTTCGCGTGGAAGACGACAAACTCCGGCGGATCAAGGAAGCGGCCGCTGTTGAGCCCGTTTACCGCAATGAAATCTCCCCAGTTTTTGCCGCCGTAGGAGAAGTTGAGATCCACGTTCGAACTGCCGAAGCTACCGTAGCTGGCGGTCACGTCGCCGTGCGGCGTAGTCGAACCCAGGCCGGAACGCGTGGTCACGTCAATGACCAGACTCGTTTTGTCGCCGAACTCAGCGGGGGGAGCACCCGAGATGACCGTCATCGACTGCACAGCGTCGAGCGGAATCTGGTTGGAGAACACTTTGCTCTGCTGGTCTGTAATTGGCTGGCCATCCAGAGAGAATGAATTCGACGCGTGATCGCCCATGCCGTGAAAGAGGCCGTTCGAATCGGCGGCGACTCCCGGCGACGCCAGAGTAACCAGCGAACTCAGCTCCGAGGAAGTGCTCTCCAGCGGAAGCTTGTCGAACAGACTGCGGTCCACGTCGGTGTGAAACGTCGGATCGTTTTCCAAGAGGTCGCCGGCCTCGCCTTGCACGGTGACGTTTTCGGCAGAGCCAGCTATCTGCAGAGTGATTTTGAGGGCAAGCGGCACGGCAGAGCGCACATCAACGTCCTGCGAATACGCAGCAAACCCGGTCACGATGACACTGAGATGGTAAGGATTGAAGGGAATGTTCGGGAAGCTAAATCGTCCCGCGCTGTCGGTGGTGGTTGACCGGCTAAATTCGCTGACGGGGTTATGAATCTCGACGGTCGCGCCCGGCACTACCGCGCCGGAGGGATCGGCAACAACACCGCTCAGCGATGAGTTTCCCGTGGTCTGCGCGCTTACGCTGATGACGCAAAGCGCTAAACAGAACATCGCTACTGCAATCGCACTGATTAACTTGTACTGCAAAGCCGTCTTGCTTGTTTCCTGTGTCGAAATCATCTCTTCTCCAATCTCGCTGGCTCCGCGGTCGGGCCTGGCCCGCGCAACACACTGCGGGCAGAACGCCGAGAGCAATGGAAAATGCATGCGCATGTACGCGCCCGAGGACACGCCATCGCAAGTTTTCAGAATTGTGAGTTTGGATTAGAGGCTGGGAGGCGCCCGAGAGGGCAGTCTGTAGTCGGCTTGAAGCGACGCATAGTTTACTGCCTGAAGAGCGACTCGAATCCATCGCGGATTCAATAGATCGGCTTGTGGCAGTTGAGGGGTGACAATTGTGTTATGTCCAACGCGGCAAAGCTCGCATTGATCGCCTGTAGCTGGACTGCTGTCTGATTGAGTAGAGCTGGCGGTTACACGTGCGAGGTCATTTGCCGCTCCTGATGTGCCGATCACATGCACCAGCGGGTGCAGCAGAACGTGCACAAACAACAACGTCAGTAGCCATCCTCGAAACTTCACGGAATTCCTCGTGGGGCCTATTTTGACTCATGGGCGCGCGGATTGTAAAGCGACGCGCATACGACCAATATAGGGATGCAAATGTAGTGGAGGTGATTTTCGACGAAGTTGCCGACAATACGTCCGCAGGTGCGCAACTTGTTTAAACCGACCGCGCCGATAGATAAACTCGCAGAAATTTGAACGCAGCGCGGACAGCGTAAACTGTGGGCATGGGAAACGAACCGCTTCTCACATGCAAGCTCTCCCGGCCTGTCGTTCGCCAAAAATAGATCGTATCGTTTTTCGGGCTGCACGACACACCCACCCAGTCAATCGAGTTCGTCGATCAGCGGTTCATCGCAGAGACCGCTCGCCGTATACGCCCGTAGATCTCCACCTGGTACATCCCTCCGGTGTTCCACGAAGCAGCTACTTACGACAAGCACTTCGTGAAACCAAGATCCGGCGGTCTACTTTTACTCCGCCGCATCACGCCCCTTCCGCGGCATAATGCGGTCTATTTTTGCTCCGGCGCTTACAGACAGTTCATGTTGAACTCCTTATCCGTGTGCTTCTGCAGCACACTATGGTAAAAAAACTCATCTTCGCTTCCGAGAAAGGGGAGTTTACCCGACCGAAGGCTCATGCCGCTTCCCGCTGATAATTGTGGATGCCGCAAACTCCATCCGGGTGTTCGGCGGTTGGAGTTTGCAGATTCAGAAGGGGCCCATATCAGTTATGAGTTGTGAGGCATCGCAAATTGGAGATCACGCCGCGGTAGCAAAACGCACAAGGACGAGAAGCGACTACCCGAGGCTGCAAGCCTCGCCCTTTCAAACCGGTCCGGTCGAATTTCTTGACCATAGGTGGAGCGGAGTAAGCCCAGCAGCCTATCGATGTCCCGCGCTAACTTCAATCGTTATCGTGAGATCGAGTTTTTCGTAGGAAGTGGCATCCTGCATTTTCAACGACATCGCAGGTAGGGCGGAATTATTGCGTAGCACACTGCAAGCCTTGCCTTTTCAAACCGTTCGATTTTCTTGACCATAAGGGTTTGGGGCCAACTTCATCTCAAGATGTCAGAAATGGCAACATCGAGGCTTGCTGACTGGCTCCGGGACGCTGACATAGAGCACCTTGCGCTCAAGCTCAGATAAGGGAGTGCCTTCACGTTGAGCTTCCTCAACAATCCGTGAGACCACGAAGTCCTTTGCTTCACGGGTGCTATGATTTTGAGAACGTCTATGACATCGCGCATTCACGTAATTCCTTCTCCCTCCCAGCAACAACCTTTGGCGTACGATCCGCTGCTCGACGACGTTGGATACATGACCTGCATGACCCTGCTGCTGCTCGGAAATTACGCGCAGACCGGGCATCTCGGCGGACCGCTCGCATACACCCCGTATAATGTTGCGGCGCATTTGATCGGTCCTGAAAACGGCGGACTCCGTTTCGATTACCGCCGGCCGAAGCATCCTTACTCCGACAAATTCATGCTCGCGGCGGGCCACTCGATCCCCACGTGCTACGCGCTGTGGATGATCATGGGCCAAGCGCTGTATCGCAAGTATCAGCAGACCGGCGATCCGCGTTATCGCGTCGACCCGCACGTCGCGATGCTGCCGATCGACGCGTTGGGATTCCGGCGCGGCGCAGGCGCGCTGAAGACGCTGCTGCACGAAACGGATTTGGAAGACCATCCGCTGTTCGCGCAAGCGAAAGGCCGCGGCATTCGTGCGCTCTCGGGACATGCCGAAAGCACCGACTGCACCAACGACGTGAACGGCGGACCCTCGGGCATCGGCATCGCGACGGCCGCGGGCAAAGCGGCGTTCTGGGATGTGGCGGGCGCGCCAGACTCGCCGAAAGTGATCGCGCTGGAAGGCGAATTCGCGCTCACCGAAGGTCACGCGCAGGAGTTGAAGACGCAGGCGCTCGCGCTGCAAGTGGGAAAGCGTTTGCGCGTGATGGTTTCCGACAACAACGCGGGCATCGACGATTGCCTGATTGGCGGCGTGATCGCCGCGCAGTTCGACAGCTACGATCTCGTGAATCAATGGACGTCGTATGGATGGAACGTCTTCACGCTGTCGCACGGTAACGATTACGGTGAAGTGGCCGCGGCGCTGAAAGCAATGGACGAAGTGGACCCGCACGACCGCCGTCCAATCGTCGCGATCGGCAAAACGACCAAGGGCTACTGGCCCGCGGCCGTCGACGGAAAAATTCCCGACTACGGCGATCAATTGGTGAGTTACCCAAGCCATCCCTACGCGCTGAAGATGAACTCGGAGTATTTTGTCGCGCTGGCGCAGACGTTCGAGAAGCATTACGGCGTGGAGTTCGAAGGAATTCGCAAGGGCGCGGTCAGCAACAATCGCGAGCGATTGATCCAGTTCAAGACGAACATCGACGTGGTGATGTCGCTGCTTGACCGCAACGGATTGGGCGATCGCCTCGCCGATCGCCTCGTGGAAATCGGCGACACCGTGCGCGACGACGTGAAGGTGCGCATCTCAGCCTCGAGCGATCCGTTCCTCGACGATCGCCTGCGCGTCGCGGCGCTACCGGAAGACCCGCAGAAGGTCTCGATTCGCAATGTGATTTCCGGTGCGGAGAAGCAAGTTGGCATTGCGCTGTTCAAGAAACCGGGCGAGGTGGCCGGAGCGCGGCGCGCGATTTCCGAAATCATCAAGTGGATGAATTATGTCACTGAAGGACGATTCTTCACGGTGGCCGCCGACCTTTCGGAGTCGATCAACGTGGAGCACGGCAGTTTATGGGGACACTACAGTCCCACGGACAATCCGCTGGGCACGCGCTTGAAAGCGCCCATTCAAGAAGCGGGCAATGTTTCTACCGCCATCGGGCTGGTGAGTCAAAGCGCTTCCGTCGATCCCGAAAAATTCGCCGGCGTTTGGGCTTTGAGCGGCACGTACGGAGCGTTCACGCCGCTGATGTACACTCCGGCGCGTGTCTGGAGTCAACAAAATCAGGACAGCAAATTCCGCGTCGGCGTGCTGCATATTCTCGCCGCGCACTCCGGTCCTGAAACCGCGGCCGACGCGCGCACCCACTTCGGCATCTTCGCGCCGCAAGTGTGGAAGCTGTTCCCGCGCGGTCAGGCGATCAATTTGAGCTTTTGGGATTACAACGATGTCGCGCCCGGCTATTTCGCGGCGGCGGAAATCGCGGCGCGCGAGCCGCGCGTGGGCATCATCACACTGGAAGTGGCGCGTCCCGACTTCGCGGTCGCGGACCGCAGCCATTTCGCCGACTCCGATCTGCGCGCTGCGGCAAAAGGCCTGTACGTGATCCGCGATTTCGCGCCGGACAAGCCGCGCCACGGTTACGTGATCGCGCAAGGATCGAGTTCCACTGTGAATCTCGTGAAAGTGCTGCCGAAACTCGAAGGGGCCGGTGTGAACGTGAAGGTGATCGCGGCGATCAGCGAGGAGTTGTTCGATCGCCAGCCGCAAGCGTATCGCGATTCCGTGCTGCCGCCCGAGGCTCGCTACGATTTGATGGTGGTATCAACGGGCACGCGACGCATGTGGCCGCTGCGCAACCTCGGTCCGTTGACGGATGAATATTCACTCACGTCCGACTTCGACAATTGCTGGAGAAGCGGCGGCCTCGAAGCGGAAGTGATCGCGGAAGCGCATCTCGATCCCGGGTCGATTGTCGCAGGCGTGGAGCGATTCGCAAACGAACGCGAGCGCCGCATCGGCGATCAACGAAAAATGATCGGTTAGTCAAGTGGGCTGTCTGCACTCGTCATTAGTACGCCCTTTCAGAGCCTGTGTGACAACCTTCCAAAGAAAGAACGATCAGTCGGGCCGATCGAAAATCAGGTTCGTTGGCACTAGGCTCTCCGGTGTTTAAAAACCTCTAACACGACAGCCCTGTAAGTTGCTGAAATCACAAAAGCCAAGAACAAGGAACGTCGTCGTTTGAAAACGAGTCATTTCTAACATCGAAGAACCTATGAATAGAGGTGAGGCTAGCGAAAGACCAACTCTCGGTCACGGGGAGGCGTTGGGGATTCCGGAATTGGCGCTGAAGAGCAGGATGAAGCGCTGCACAGCCTCTGGATCAGGCAAAAACAGCCCGGGAAGCACGAGCCCATGAAGCGACCTTGTTTGCCGTCACTGCGCTTCTCTGATACTCACGTTAGTGAATGACAACGTCCTTTATCGTTCACTACCTGAGTTTGGCGAGCTGCAACAGGATACTGAGGCACTTGTCCGAGATGCCGACTATTCGCTCAAGTGGATTGCCCCTGCGAAATGCGCCCGATCGCATTCCTAAACCCTGGCGCGTTTCATCGTTACCAATAAACTGATGGCTTCCGATTGACTAACAATAGAGGAGCGGCAGGCAGAGTGGCCATCGCATTCTCGCTCCAATCTCAACTACGCTTCAATTCATGAGAAGGCAACTAATGGGATGACCGACGATCCACTGGGAACCGCTTTAAGTAATCCTTTCCCTCGGTCACACGCCTGTGTGATGTGGTAGAATCCTGCCACTCATGCGGCGGTCCCTATCCAGTTTGCTGCTGGCGCTTATCTGCGCAGGGGTGTTGCTGCCGTTCCTCCAAGGGTCCCCCACAGATGTTCCTGCATGCTGCAGGCGTGATGGCAAGCATCATTGCATGCGCCGCTCGGGCGCCGACGGGTTCAAATCGGCTGCGATGGTTTGCCCGTACCGTTCCCTTCGTGTTCTAACGACTAGAGCAACCGCACTCGTAACGATACGCACGGTTGCACCTCGGTCGGAGCCACAAGACACAGTACAGCCATCATCGCTTTCTCGCCTTGCGTTTCCCGTCTCAGAAGGTTGTCGACCACGCGGGCCGCCCCTTTCCTAGACCTAGCTCAAAAGACCGCAGACGTTCTAGCTGACAGGTTCCGTGTATTCGCACACTTCGGTGCGAATGCTGAGCGCGAACCTCTACGCGCATTCATTTCGAAGCTTTAGAAAATCTAAAGGGAACTTGGGCATCGCTATGCGCACATTGTGTCTTATGGTGTTTTCGTTATTGTTGGTCGTGTCTAATGCAGACGCGACGATTTTTGGAACGGTGCGAGGTGTCGTGCACGATCCGCGGCATCGTCCCATTCAACGCGCACGCGTTACGCTAAAGGCTCAAACCTCGGATTGGACCGAGTCTCAAGACTCCAGCGACAGCGGAGAGTTCGAATTCCGCTCGGTTCCAATCGGAACTTACACGGTCACTGTCTCGTCGCAGGGTTTCCTGCAAATGCAGCAAGACGTCATCGTTCAGTCCGATACGAGCCCAGTAGTGCATTTCAAGCTGGCGGTCGCCGGCACGAAGGAAGAAGTCGTTGTATCGGGAATCCCCGTGGCAGCGCCCATGGACACGGTCACGCCGACCACGATGCTGAGCCGTCAAGACATCCAGCAGACACCGGGAGCAGACCGCACCAACGGCGTGGAGATGATTACGGATTACGTGCCTGCTACCTATGTCGCGCATGACATGTTGCACATGAACGGCGGCCACCAGGTCCTGTGGCTGATCGACGGGGTCTCCATCCCCAACACCAACATTGCTGCCAATCTCGGACCGCAAATCGATCCCAAGGACATCGATTACCTCGAAGTCCTCCAAGGCAGTTACGACGCCACCTATGGCGACCGCACCTATGGCATGTTCAATATTGCGCCGCGAACTGGGTTTGAACGCGACCGGCAATGCGACCTCGTACTCACCGCCGGCAACTTCTATCAGACCGACGACCAATTGAGCTGCGGGGGCCACACGCAGCGATTTGCCTACTATGCCAGCCTGAACGGAAACCGCAGCAATTACGGACTCCAGACGCCGATCCCGCAGGTCTACCACGATGCTGAGAACGGCTACGGAGGATTCGTTTCGTTAATCTTCAACCGGGATTCCAAGAACCAATTTCGGGTGGTCGGTTCGCTGCGGCAGGACTATTACCAGATCCCGGTCGATCCCGACCCCAATTCCGTTGGTAATCAGATTCTGGAATCAAACGGGGAGGTTCCGAGTTACGGCCTGCACGATGCCGAGCGGGAACCCGACGCCTACGCCATCTTTTCCTGGGTTCACACCTTCAATCCCACCACGCTGCTGACGCTGTCTCCCTTCTATCACTACAATGCGGCTAATTATCAAGGCGGACCGAACGACTATCCCGTCATAACCAACGTAAACCTGGCGGCAAATTACGTCGGTTTCCAGGGGATCCTGAACAAAAGCTTCTGGAGAAATGATCTGGAAGCCGGAGTGTATGGATTCTTCCAGCACCAGTCCAACTACTTCGACAACCAGTACACCGACGGTACTCCTAACTTTCCTGCTTCTTCGATCAACGTGAACGGCGGAGTTGCCGAAGAGTTCATCAGCGATCGATTCAATGCGACGAAATGGTTGGCCATCATCGCGGGCATACGCGGCACCGAATTCCGGTCGTCCGTTGCGGAGAATCAGGCCGACCCTCGGGTGGGTATTTCGTTTAGGGTTCCGCGGTTGAATTGGGTGTTGCGCGCCTTCTATGGTCACTATTATCAGCCGCCTCCGTTGGTCACAGCCACGGGCGCACTGTTAGGTTTTGCCAACAGCCAGAATTTCACGTTTGCGCCGCTTTACGGCGAACGTGATAAGCAGTGGGAAGCTAGTCTTATTATTCCGTATAAGGGCTGGAATCTTCAGGTTGACAATTATCAAACCAACGCCAGGAACTGGCTCGACCACAATAACATTGGAAATTCAAACCTGTTCTGGCCCATCACTTGGTACGCGGCCTTGATTCAAGGTTGGGACGTCACGCTGCGGTCTCCCATGTTGTGGCATCGCGCCCAAGCCCACTTGGTTTACGCCAATCAGATTGCGCAGGCCACTTCGCCCATCAACGGAGGACTGATCTGTCCGGTTCCTGTCACTTCGGACTGCCCACTCTACATACCGCCCGGCTATTCCCCAGTGGACCACGATCAGAGAAATACATTGAATGTAGGCGTGAACACCAGCCTGCCATGGCACAGCTACGCGTCGGGCAACGTGTACTACGGCTCGGGATTCGTGAATGGTTTGTACGGGACGCCGGATTCACAATATCCCGGACCTTATCTGCCCAGCCACACCACGGTTGATCTCTCTCTGGGGAAAAGCTTCTCTGAAGGGAAATACGCTGTTTCCGTGACCGCACTGAATGTGGCAAACCGCCGCGTCCAACTGGATAACAGTCTGACGTTTGGCGGATTTCACTGGAATGAGCCACGGCAAATTTATGGGGAATTTCGCTGGCGATTCCACTACTGATTCGGTTCTGTCGTTTGGGTTGGAGACGGATGGACATTCTTGTCGTGGAAATCAGTTCCGACGGCAAACGATTGCCATCCCAAAGCCGTGTCCCGTGTCGCATCATCGGCCAGCCGTAGCACGTTGGCTACGGGGGGGACTGCGTCGGCCCGACGGAAGCCGCCATCGACAAGAGCTGGAAGCCCGGCGACTTTGAGAAACCTGGAACGGCACGAACAACGGACAGCCGGCGGTGTTTCTGTCGTGGGCGCGAAGGGCGGAGCAATAGGCAGCGCGCAGCCAAAGGTTCGTATGGCCTAGTTCGCCGCTAGCGGACGTGGCGGCACGCGCACGACCTAGACGAGCAGTTTAAGCGGAAGTTGAATCAAGGAGGCCCCATGAATTCTTTATCGAAACGCGCAATGCTTCTACTTTTGTCCTGGCTGTTAGCGGCAACAGCCCTTGCAGAAGTCGAACCCGGCCTGCGGTTGTTCTGGCAGCGCTGCGGCTTCGTTCGCTCGTTACTCGCGTGGCGCCACAACGGGCTGTCCCACCGCCAGAGGTCATTGTGCGCTTACGAAAGGAGACTGAGAATGAGTGGATCTAGCAGGTCGGTACTGGTTCGACTGACCGAGACCATTAATGGCGAGGCGCCATATCACAGGTCCCAAGTGGTAACGAGCGCCGTGACAATGCGATTGATTACCTTTGCACTATTCGGCGCACTCCAAATTTATGCGGTTCCTACAATTTGGGCACAATCTGAGCAGGCCAGACCGCATCCCAAAGTAATCAAGCTCGACAGCTTAGGGAAGGACTATTTGTCCGTACTCGGTGGTCCGCCGGAGAGCGTCTCCATGAAGTCTGGTCTCGTGGTTCTCGCGCCCAAGAAGTCCGTCGGGAAACACAGCACGGGACAGCATGAAGAACTCGTGATCATTCTTGAGGGGCGTGGCGAAATGACCTTTGCAGACGGTTTGAGATTAGCTGCAGAGGCAAACCGGGCAATCTACTGTCCACCTGAGACGGAACATAATGTCACAAACACCGGAAAAACTGTGCTTCGTTATGTCTACGTTGTTGCCACCGTCAAGCAGCCTTGACAGGTTCCGCACCATCGTCGATTGGTCAAACACGACTCGACGCAGTTTCGACTAACGTCGAGGAACCGCACACGTGGCTGTAAATGACATTTGAATTCGAGCCACCACGCGACAGTTTCCGGTTGTTCGCTAGCCGCAAGTAATATCACACCAGGGGACGAGGGCATTTTCGCAGATGGCGGTGTGATTTGGTTCGGTATCTTGAATTTCTTCCGGGCATTAAAGGAAGCGACTGAGGATTTTCTAGAGCAGCACGCTCGTAAATCGAAACTCCAATCTAAGGCACGGGAGCGGTACAGCGCGTTGAGACGCACCGCGAAACCAGCCTCAATAGCGGCAGACTCCGCCAAGGCGAGGACGAAGAGTTAGTCGCTGCGTGCCTCATAGGCCGCCAAATTTTTCCGTCCAACCCGCGCAGCCCTAGTTGGGCGGTGTCGGTGTCATTGATCGTCGCGGCGGCGCGATGTCCACAGCGGGTGCACTCATCGATATGACCGCCGAGTGCGGCGGTGCGGCAACGGGCAATGGCCAGCAGGACCTTGATATGGGCCCAGCGGATCCACTGGCGGTTGCGCTCGATGAAAGCTGTTCCTGCAGTGCGGACCAGGTCGGCCACCTCCAAGGGCGGCCGACTCATCTATTCCTCCCGCTGGGACTTGCTTTTTAGCTTGAGCGAATCCAGAGGACTGGCCGTGCCCTGGAGGTGACGTCGCGAAAGATGAAGGTAGATCGAGGTCTCTTTTAGATCGTGATGTCCCAGGAGCAGCTGAATGGTGCGCAGGTCAGCGCCATTCTCAAGCAAGTGCGTCGCGAAACAGTGGCGCAGGGTGTGGGGATGGATCCGATTCTACAGACCGGCGCGCTGGGCGGCCTTCTGGCAGGCATACCACACGGTCTTTGGAGTAATGGGACGAGGAGCGGTGTGGCAGGGGCCGCCAGGGAATAACCAGTCTGTGGGTTTGCGCTTCAAGCCGCGCCAGTAGTCGCGCAAAGCTTCCAGCAGGATGGGACTGAGCATGATATCTCGGTCCTGACAGCCTTTCCCGCCGTGGATGTGGATGACCATGCGTCGGCTGTCGATATCGGGGAGTTGCAAGCGGGCCAACTCGGCGCGCCGTACCCCGGTGCCATAGAGGGTCATCAACACAATGCGATGAAATCGAGTCTGGGCCGAGTCGATGAGGAGGGCAACTTCTTCTGGGCTCAATATGCTGGGCAGGTGTCGCGCCTTCTTCGGATAAGGGGTATCGGCCACGCTCCATGGCTTCTTCATCGTCTGGATGAAGAAGAAGCGCAGCGCGGCCAGCCGTTGCGTGACCGTGCGTGCGGCGAGTTTCCTCTCGCGGAATAGATACGCTTGGTACTCACGGATGTGCTCCGGACCGAGTTGGTCGGGAGGGCGCTTAAAATAACGTGCGAAGTCCTCGATCGTCTGGATGTAGCAGTCTTTGGTAGTCTGAGCGTAATTACGACGCTCGAGTTCCTCGAGCATCATTTTGCGAAGGTGGGTCATAGGTCATCTCCTTATGACCCCACCCTAACTCTTCCTCTCGTTCCCACCACTGCTGCTGACACCCGGCACGCGAAAGCGTCCGCCGCAAAGCGGCTTCGTTGTGTGCTGGGCATGCTCAACAGCTTGGAGGTGAAAGTCCTCTGGCCTACCTGATGGAGGTAAGGCCTAGGGATGATGCAAGGGCTACCGCCGCGAGGCGGGGTCTGAAGGAAGCATGGAACAAACGTGCGAGTCGATGGACAAAAACCGGATACAAGGCGCCAGCGCCGGACGAGCGGGCAACGTACCGCGAAGTCCATATCCATCAAGGGCGCGAAGCGTAGATTCGGCGGCTGTGCATGGAAGGCGGTTGAGCTTACCCCAGGAGATCTGCTCGGCGTCGCTTCGGCGACTGAGGTGGTCGCAAGGCCGCCTGACCGCAGGACAGAAGTCAGCATAAGGCATAGTAGGTCTTGACGTCGGCGAAGCTAGTGAGGCACTCCGATCCGAAAGGTGGAGCAACAGATAGGCTGAGCCGGGAACGGTGGCCGAAGGCCGGAACGAGAAGGAGCGGCAAGTAGGACATGAATCTCAGGAGCGACCAGCGGCAGAACATCCAGGGAGAACTGGACTTCTCGTCTTCGCCAGCGGGTGAAGCCTGCGAAGCGAAAAGGGAAGAGACCGAATCGCTCTCGGTGGTGCATGACCCCGAAAGCCCAGCCAGCACGAATCGATGGATGGAGGAAATCTGTGAGCGAGAAAACCTGAAGCAAGCATTGCAGCAGGTGAAGGCTAATAGAGGTAGCGCGGGCGTCGATGGAATGACTGTCGGCGGAATCACCGACTACCTGAAGCAGCACTGGCCAGCGATCCGCGAACAACTGCTGAGTGGGACCTACGAGCCGAAACCGGTGAGGCGGGTGGAAATTCCCAAGCCGGACGGAGGGGTACGCAAGCTGGGTATCCCGACGGTGCTGGATCGATTGATCCAGCAAGCGGTGATGCAGGTTCTGCAGCGGCAGTGGGATCGGACTTTCTCTGAACACAGCTATGGTTTTCGACCGGGACGGTCAGCCCATCAAGCGGTAGCTCAGGCGCAGCAATACATCGCCGAAGGCTACGGCTGGGTGGTGGATCTCGACTTGGAGAAATTTTTCGATCGAGTCAATCACGACAAACTGATGGGGCAGATCGCCCGACGGGTCGAAGATAAGCGGCTGCGGAAACTCATTCGGGCATTTCTGAATGCCGGGGTGATGGAGAACGGATTGGTCAGCCCAAGCGTGGAAGGCACTCCCCAAGGAGGCCCACTTTCGCCACTGCTGTCGAACCTTGTGCTTGACGAACTCGACCGCGAGCTAGAGCGACGCGGCCACCGCTACATGCGCTACGCCGATGATTGCAATATCTACGTGCGCAGCGAGCGGGCGGGTCAACGGGTGATGGAAAGCCTTACGCGATTCATCACGCACAAGCTCCAACTCAAGGTAAATGAGACGAAGAGCGCAGTGGCGCGACCGCAGGAGCGGAAGCTTCTCGGCTTCAGCTTTAGTGCTGGTCCGGAGATCAAGCGCACCATTGCGCCGAAGGCTCTGGAGCGGTTTAAGCACCGCATCCGGGAAATCACACTTCGGGCGAAAGGCGTCAGTCTGGAGACGACGATAGCGGAGCTAGCTTCGTATATGCGAGGTTGGCGCAGCTATTTCGGCTTCTGCGAAACGCCCTATGTGCTGATTCAGCTAACCCGCTGGGTCCGGCTCCGACTGCGAGCAGCTATGTGGCGGCAATGGAAAACACCACGCCGTCGCCGAGCGGCTCTGTTAGAACTGGGGGTTCGTGCAAGACTGGCCAGCAACACGGCTGGCAGCGGACTCGGCCCCTGGTATCTGGCCCGAGCCAAAGCCCTCTCGGTGGGGCTTTCCAATGCTTACTTCAAATCGCTTGGACTTCCGACATTCATCGATGGCTGCTAGCGCAACCAACTCGAACCGCCGTGTACGGACCCGTACGCACGGTGGTGTGGCAGGGGTCGGCGGGTGACCGCCGCCCTTATGCCGATCAAACCGGCTTCGGGGACATGTGCGCAGCTGGATCTCCCGAATATCGTGATGGACTAGAGCGGTTCCGGGGTAGCTGTATCCGATAATAAATACCCACAGTGGCGAAACCAAGCGGTGGCGTTGTGAGGCGTAACGGCGGCGATCGCTGTCGCCACGGCCTTCTCCAGCAGATCGACCGCCCGGGTTTTCGCG